>CAMAYU010000093.1 GCA_945862235.1 Schlesneria paludicola DSM 18645 | reverse complement strand
CGGAATGCCGAGGTCGCAGTGATCGACGCGGGCGGTGACGGGTGAGCGCTTCTTGCGTATTCCATCAGCCCTGCGAGCGGAGTAGGTCCGCCACAGGTTCCACTGATTGTGACGTTGACGCTTCCAACAAGGCTCACCCGGTGCTTCGGAGAGGTCACTGGTATTGGTCGCTTAGGAACGACGCATCAACAACTGTCGGGATTCGTCTGTTGAGTTTTGGCGAGGAAGCCGGGTGCCGTAAGGCCCCGGATTCCTCGCCAGCCCGTCCGGGGCCTTACGGCACCCGGCTCACTAAATCCGGACAGTTGTTGATGCGCCAGTCCTTAGAACTTGTCCAAGAGCAACACCAACCCGAAGCGTGAGCGAGGACGAGAGTCGCGCGACATGCGTCCTCGCTCACGCTTCGGGTTGGTGTTGCTCAAAACACGGTGTTGCTCTTGGACAAGTTCTTTGCTTGGTGGACCTCGCGGTCGACGCTTGAGCGCGACCCGCGTGTTTGCTTTCAGCCCGGTGGGCGGCAGATCGTCGCCCACCGGGCTGAAAGCAAACACGCTCCAAACGATTTCGGCTGACGACAATGGCCCAATGCCTACTGCTTGGTAATCCAGAACGATGCGACTCGATGCGGAAGTTGGTGCCTCTGGGGGCGGCGAAGCGCCGAGCCCAACTTCACTCCGTCGAACGTAGTCGAGTCACAGCCTCTCACCGGTTCGGCTTGGCCGGGGTGATCGCTCCTGGCGCGGCCGGAACTTGTGGCGAGTGCAACACGAACAACACCTTCACCTCGTTGCGACTCCCGTCCGCACGGCTGAAGTTGTTCTGCTGCGGCAGGAATTCGTTCGAGCCACGGCGGTACGAGTTCATGCCGCCGCGTGCGTTCAATCCCTGCGACTGAACGTTGTTCGATTGCAGCGGCTCGATCGGTACCGCCGAGTTGCCCTGAAACAAATTGCCCTGAATCGCGTTGGCCTGAACATGGATCCGTTGCTGATAGGCCCGACCAAGTCCGATTCCATCAGGTCCGATGCCACTCCGCTTGAGGTCGGAATTCTGTCGCGCGGCGTCCGCCACGGCAGGAGCCGGATCTCCAGCGTTCGGCTGCCCCTTGCCGCTGTTCTCCACAAGCTTCTTACCTGCGACTGTCGCAGGCTGAGGTGCTGGCTGATCGGCGATGACATCGGGCAATTTGCTTGCCGCCTTTGAACCATCGGCGGACGATCCCTCGGTGCCGTTCGTGACCGCCGTGTCGGCATAGTTCGCGTCGTTCCCTCGCGCCAAGAGCGCGTTCAACGCCTGAGCCGCTTCCACTTCCATGTCATCCTCCGCAGCAGAAATCTTGCTGCGTGTGACGGACTGCTGGTCGCGACTTTTCTCTTTGGCCGGAGCAGCCGAGTCTTTCGCCGCGACGCGATCTGCTTTCGATTCCGCCAAGTTCTCGACGACGGGCAACTGCACCGGCGGCTGAGTCGTCCAACTGAGGAACAACTCGGGCTGGCGCGACATGTCTTCCAATGCCTTGGCCAGATGTTCACCCGGCCCGACCGAGTAGACCACGACAATGTCATTTGAGTTTGAAGACTCACCCGGCTTGCTGCTCTGCGGCTTTGTGAACCGTTCCGTCTGACCAGCCTGTCCGGCTTGGCCCGACTGTCGCGGCCGGATGCTGTTTCGCGAGAGCAACACTTGAACTTGATCGGCTCCCCGCTCGATATCGAGGACCGCCAGTTCAACCACGGCCACGTTGCTCTCGGGATCAGCGACCTGCGGCACGAACTGATAGACCTCGCCCACTCGCAGTCCGCTCAGGAAGTCGGTGTTGTTGAAGTAGACCGGTGGAACAAAGTTGTCTGCGGCAACACCGTTGACGCCGAGTCCTGCCGACGGCTTGGACTTCGCGTTCTTGTCAAACGAGTTCTGCTCTTCGGATCGCACTTCGCCAGGGACTGACAGACTCCGACGAGGCATGGTCGCTGCGGCGGAAGTGGGTGGATTCGCCGCCACAGCCACATCGACGCCACTCGTCTCCAGCTTCTGAGTCGCGTCGTCGAGGCGAGCGAGGTCGCGCTTCAACGCCTCGGCAGCCACGAACTCCTTCTCACTCAACCGACGTTCCATCACTGGAGCGGCCGTCGTGCTGAGTGCGAGTTTCGTCGCGGAATCGTTCTCACGCAGAGCCTGCAAGTGCGAGGCAGGGCGGTCCACGAGATTCACCATCAACAGCAATGCCACAGCCGTCGCGACCGCGCCCAAACACGCGGCCATCCATTCGCGACGCAGGCTCCGCACGAGTGCGATAGACGCGACAGTCTTCTGCTCTGCGAGGGGCAACAGATCCGTTTCCCGCTGAATGTGCGAGGCCAGTTCCACCGGAGCCGCCTCACGCGGGAACGAGTGCAACAGAGCCGAGAGCTGCGCGATCTCATCCAGCTCACGACGCGACGCGACCGATCCGTCGAGCAACTGCTCGACAGCAGCGCGTTCCTCGGGCGACGCTTCGCCGTCGAAGTAGGCCGAGAGCAATTCATCAGAAACCGGAACCTGAGGGTTCATGTCACACATCCCAACCTGTCTTCTGAACACACAAACTCATTAGAACGCATTTCAAACCATGATTTTGCCTCGAAGAACTAGCCCGACGCGCAAGCGAGGGCCGGACATTCGATGACGGTGAAGCCCTCGCTTGCGCGTCGGGCTAGTTTTGAAATGCGTTCTCTCACTCTTCTTCCGCTCGCAACAGAATATTCAACTTGGCTCGCAGTTCGAGCCGCGCCCGATGAATCCGACTGCGCACCGTTCCGAGCGGCACATCGACGACCGCCGCGATCTCTTCATAACTCATTCCGTCCATCTCTTTCAAAACCAGTGCCGTGCGGAACTCGTCAGAAAGCTCGGACAGCGCCTGCCTCACCAACCGCTGCCGTTCAGAAACGTGCATCGCGTGAGATGGCTCGTTGGACGGATCGTCGTCCATCGGTTCCAAGCCACTCGCTTCACGTCGTGCTTCCAAGCTGACCGTCATGCGCCGGTTCTTTCGTTTCGCACTGACCGCCGCGTTGAGCGCGATGCGGAACAACCACGAGTAAAACGCCGCCTCGCCTTTGAAACTGGCCAGCTTCGTGAAGGCATTGATGAACGCCTCCTGCGCCACGTCCTGAGCATCCTCGGCCGAGCCAAGTGCGTGGAGCAGACCATGAAACAAACGGTGCTGATACCGCTCGACAAGCTGCCCGAAGGCATCTCGCCGACCGGCCAGACACTGGTCGATCAGAGTTTGGTCTGTGGGGGCGTTCACGATCACCGGTCTTTGAGAGGTCGGGGCGAGGCGGAAAGTTCCCACGATTTGCGACGATGCCGGTTCAACTGTCCGTTGGCTCAGTTGTGAGGCAGTGGAATCGTACTGCTAGCTCTCAAAATGTTGTCGTTCTGCTCGCAAATCGGTCACACCTTTGTCGTTCCATCTTTCTGTCCAACATCTTTCTATAGCCCGCTCTGTGGCTCCCTTCGCTTGAAGCCGCAAACAGAAAAATGGAGGACAGAAAGCTGGGGCATTGCCCTCGCGGCGGAATGAGTTCGTCGCGATCACAGGTCGAGCGAGTCGCAACTTCCGATTCATCCGGTTGTAACGCTCATGCTGATCCTGAAGTTGCGGTGGCTGGGTGTGCGGATGTCGTGGATGAGGCTTCCGGCACGATCATCTTGTCGCGCACGGCGGGGCGTCGCGACAGCCAGATCATGAACCCGATGTTGACCGCAAACAAACCGATACTCACCCACTGCGAGATCGTCAGGGATGTACCGAGTTGGCCCCCTTCGTCGTTCCGCAGAATCTCAATCACGAAGCGCGTGATCGGATAGATCATCAACGCGACCGCAAAACATTCTCCGTTACGACGCCGGTGGCTGAAGTACCAAAACGTCAGGGCCGCAATCAGGAAGCCATCGAGCGCGCTGTAGAGCTGCGTCGGATGGAGCGGCGGCGTCCACAAGGCATCGGGGGGAATCAGTCGCTTCCATACCAATGCATCGAACGTCGCGCTCCCACGCGGAAACTGCACGGCCCACGGCAACGAACACTCGTCTCCGTAGCAGCAGCCGTTGAGGAAACAGCCGATCCGACCAAACCCGATCCCGACGAAGATCGACGGCGTGATGACATCCAACAGGCCCAGCGGCGAGATCCGGCGATAGCGGCAGAACGCAAAGAACGCGGCTGCTCCCGCGAGCAACGCTCCGTAAAGCACCAATCCGCCTTGAGACAGATTGAAGACCGCATTGAGCAGACTTTGCACATCGTTGACGTTCGCGAAGACCTCCTCGCGCTTCTGCACGAGATAGAACAGCCGCCCTCCCGCGATGCCGCACAAAAACAAACAGAAGGCCATGTCCCAGATGACATCGGTCGAAACGCCCTCGCGCTCCGCTCGCCAGGACGCCAACCCGATCGCACTCGCCATCCCAACGAACAGCATGAACCCGTAGCCGAACACCGGCAGACCGTCTCGAAAATTCGGTGAGCCATTCGCACGCAGCCACGCTCCCAACTGCGGCGCAGCGAACACGATCACGAACGCACCGATCAGCCAACGCCCGATCAGCCAGAAATCATCGGCATCGAATCGGCGGTCCACTTCTTTCCGTCGAGCGAACCAGGCCCAAAGGCCAAACAGCACCCACGCCAGAAGCACGATGCCGAAGCCAAATCCGGGCACCAGAATGCGAGGGCCGAAGGTCCAAATTCGATCGAGCGGGATGTGAAACAAAACTTGACGCATGGCGAGCCTGACAATTTAAGAACACAAAATCATTTGCGAATGAAGACCGCGTTGTCGATCAGCCGCGTTGTTCCGAACCGGGCTGCGATGAGAGCGACCATCTCCGGCTCGGCCGTCGCCAAGGGACAAAGCGTTTCCGAATGCACGACCACCGCGTAGTCGAGGACCGCGCCGGGAGTCGCCTCAATCATGCCTCGCATTGCCGCTTCAACCTGCTTCACGTCACATTCGCCTGACGCAAACGACCGCTCGGCCAAGCGAAGTGCCTGCGACAGACACAAGCCTGCCTGGCGTTCGGTCGCGCTGAGATACGCGTTACGGCTGCTCATCGCCAAACCGTCGGGATCGCGCAGCGTCGGGCAAGTGACGATCTCGGTCGGCAGGTTCAGTTCGCGAGTCATCACGCGAATGAGCATCTGCTGTTGATAGTCCTTCTGACCGAAGAAGGCTTTATCGGCGAGGACGATCAAAAACAGTTTGGTCACGACGGTCGCGACGCCTCGAAAATGCCCCGGTCTGATCTGGCCTTCCAGCACATCCGACAAGCCGCTCACTTCAACAAACGTCCGGTGCCCCGGTGGGTACATCGTATCGACAGTCGGATAGAAGACGAGATCGGCCCCCGCGTTCGCACACAGTTCCAAGTCGCGTTCACGCGGTCGAGGGTAGCGATTGAAGTCCTCGTTCGGCCCGAACTGAGTCGGATTGACGAAGATGCTGACCACCACGAAGTCACATTCCGCGCGCGCCTGTTCGATCAGACTGACGTGCCCGGCGTGCAAGGCTCCCATCGTCGGCACGAATCCGACGGATCGGCCGGCTCGCCGCATGACAGTCACCGCTGCACGCACGTCCGCTACGGTTTCGGCGACGAGCAACGTTGTCGGCTGAGGAGCGGTCACGAAGGTTCTCTCGACTCAAATTGGCTTGGGCGAGCGGCAGGAAATAGTTTACCCGTCGGATGGACGCCCCGTCCGTCCGGGCAAGCTCGGACGGACAGGGCGTCCATCCGACGTTGCGCGTACGCGAACTCTTGCCGCTTGGCTTACGGAAACGCGTACGACCGGTTGCCGCGATCGAAATCGGCGTCGGTCAGCTTCACGTTCGTTTTGAGGTTCGCGTAGGTGTACTCCTCGATCACCGGGGGAGCCTTGTCGTTCTTTTGCGGGAAGCCGAGTTGCTCAATGCGAATGGCCAAACCGGACTTGGTCTCGATCCAGAGCCGCGTGATGTGAAACTTGAATTGGTTGCGCGGCGTCGGGTGGAGCGACTCATACGCGATGCACTCTTCGCCGCTGGGCAGCTTGGCACTGGGATACTTCTGCGTTTTGACCTCGCCGAATTTCCCTTCGTCCTCCCACTGCTTAATGACTTTGTCGAGCATGTATTTCAGGCCGATCATCGTCACCGGGTAGTGGTTCTCGGCCATGACATCGGCCGCGTTGGGGGCACGGAAGACGGTCCCGGCCAACGATTTCAATCCCGCTTCGTGGATGAGCAGGTTGTTGTTATTGCGGCCTTGCACGTAGAGCACTTCGCGCCCGGCGCTGGTATCGACGAACTTCAAATAGACGCTGAACGGCTCTTCACGGAGCTTGAGCTTCATCGTCGTCGATTGCAGTCGACGACCGAACAATTCGCGTTTGACGAAGTTGGCCTCGTAATCCTTCACCACCTTCAGTGCTTCGCGCGCCTTGTAAGCTTCTTGCAAAGGGAGGTAGAGCGGATGAGCTTCGTCGATGGGTGGCTTCGGAAGTTCCTGACCATCCGATGATGCGATCGAGGTGACGGGCGAGGCCTCTTTGACGGCGGTCTGGGGCGGTGGCTTCGGCTTGTCTTGAGTACCGCTCTTGGAGGGATCATCCGCACGCACGATCACCGCCAGCGAGAGCGATCCCATCCATGCTGCGGCGATCACCAACACGGCTGTCATCAAGCGGCTGCGGTTCATCAACATCACTCGAATCGACATCGCATTTATCCCTCCCAAAACAGGCTCGGAAGGCCGTTTCACTGATCTCGTGAACGATCCCGCCCGGCCCTCACATCGGCCGGAACACTAGCTGAGAAGCCAAAAACTGGCAAACCCAATCGTTGTTGGCGACGTGCGGCGAGTGACACACTCACTTCAAGTGCGAGATGATCTTCTGATCGAGATTTGGGATGCGACGCCGCAGGTGTTGGCTGAGCGGCGTCGGGGCTTTGCCTGATTTGATCTCGTCGAAGTACGCCGCCAGAGCTTCACGCGCGGCGGGCGGACCGTGCAGGATGAAGTGGATAACGCCCCACGCATCCCGGTAGTCGTTCTTGCCCATGTCGAGCATCTCGCGTTTGGCTTCCAGCTTCTCGATCTCCGGCTTCCACCACATGGCTCGCCGAATTTCTCCGAGGTGCGGATGGTGCTTCTCACGCAGTCCCGGCGAGGCTTCAAAGTATTCAGCGAACCCTTCGTCCAGCCAGAGCGGCACGAACGGGAGCGCTGTGTGCAGCAGCGCGTGCGTCGTTTCGTGTCGCACATCCGTGTCGAGGTCGCGCGTCTGATAGGCGTAGACGCGCCCGGCATCGGTTCCCTGCACAAACAACGCGCGACGCTTGGTTCCGTCGGGAACGCGTTTGCTCAGGTAGTTCACGTAGGTCCGTTGACTGCGAAACAGATGAATCTGGATTTCCGTCGGCTGACACTTCAGCGACAGCATCGTTTCGAGATCGGTCTGCAAATCACCGAGGTCGCTCACCAAGTCCGACACGTCCCGCAGTGCGAATTCGGAGCGGATCAGGTACGGTCCGAGCTGCTGCTCCTCGACCCAACCCGCCGCCGCCCACAATGGCAGCGAGATCAGAAGCAAAACAACAAAGCTGGCTAGAAGTCCTCGCATAGCGGCGGTGTGTACCCGAGCCTGCGGGAAAGGGTCAAGACGAAGCGCAGCCACACCAACCCGAAGCGTGAGCGAGGACTGGCATCTGTCCGAAGTCCAGCTTTTCCGAAAGCCGGACTTCGCGTCACCGAACAAGACTCTCCACCGCAAGATCCACGCTCGCGACCGGCTTCGGCGCACCGCCCATGAATTCGATCTGCAATTTGCGGTCGATCACAAACACGCCGGGCTTCGCCTTTCCTGTCGAGTCATCCCAGCGGCCCCAGCGCCGGTGGATTTTTTGAGCCTCCTCGGGTGAGACCGGATTGAAGTCCGAGACGAGCGGAAACGGGAACTCACCCGCCCGCTCCGGCAACATCGCCGCGCGGTTCTGTTGGGGGAGCGCGGTACTCACCGCAATGACCTTCACATCGTGAGCCTTTAGTTCGATGAACCGCTCACGCAGTCGCAGCAACTCCGCATCTTTGTCCGCGCCCAGTTCGCCATCGTAGAACAGGACGAGGATGCGGTGACGCCCGAGAAACGCCGCCAACCTCACCATTCGGTTGTCGGAATCCAGCCCCTCAAAATCTAAGTCGGCCGCCGAACGAGTGACGACTTTGGTTGCTTCCAACCTCACTTGAGCCGCGTAGTCCTGCGGCTTGTTCGTCATCACCCGCCAGGCACACAGCACGGCGATCACGACGCCGGCGACGAGGGGAATCAGCACGCGACGGTCTGTCATAAAATTGGCTCCGTAAGTGATGACAACTAATCGTAACCCGCTCAGAAATCTCAGCCGGTGAGCCGGATGGCGTCAGCCCCCGGACTCTTCATTCGCAGTGCCATTGGGCTGATGCCACCCGGCTCACCGGCACAACATCCTCTTCGGGTCCGAATAGTCTGTGGACTCAGACTCCCGGTTCGGTCTTCTCTGACGGGTTCTCGGCGACGGCTTTGTTCAATGCTTTGAGGTAGGCCAGCGCGCTCGCTTCGAGGATGTCGGTACTCACCGCTTTGCCGTGGTAGCGGCGACCGAGGTAGTTGATTTCGACGGTCGCTTCGCCTTGCGCGTCTTCGCCGCCGGAGACGGCTCGGACTTGGTAGTCCTTCAGTTCGGCGGTGACTCCGATGATCCGCTCCATCGCTTTGCAGACGGCATCGACGGGGCCGTCGCCAATGGCCGCGTCACGGTATGACAAAGGTTCGTTGGGGTGCTTCTCGTCGCGCAGTTCGACCGTGGCCGTGGGGATCGTGCCCGTCCCAGCAGCGATGTGGAACTGAACCAGCTTCCACCGTTCGGCGGTCACGTTGGACTGCTTATCGATCAGCGCGACGATGTCGGCGTCGTAGACGTGCTTCTTTTTGTCGGCCAACGCGATGAAGTCGTCGAAGACTTTCTGGAGTTGCGTTTCGTCGAGCGTGTAACCGAGCTCCGTGACTCGAGCACGAAAGGCGTGTCGGCCCGAGTGCTTGCCGAGGACCATGTTCTCACCGACGAAGCCGACATCTTCGGACTTCATGATCTCGTACGTCGCACGGTTCTGGAGCATGCCGTGCTGGTGGATGCCGGCTTCATGCGCGAAAGCATTCTGGCCGACGATCGCCTTGTTCCGCTGAACCAACATCCCGGTGATGCTCGACACGAGGTGACTCGTCTTGCAGAGCTTCGGCGTGTTGATGCGCGTACTGACGTTGTAGTAATCGTGCCGCGTTTTGAGGGCCATCACGATCTCTTCGAGGGCCGCGTTGCCCGCTCGTTCGCCGAGACCGTTGATCGTGCATTCGACCTGCCGCGCCCCGGCCTCAACGGCAGCGAGGCTGTTCGCCACCGCAAGCCCGAGATCGTTGTGGCAGTGCGTGCTGATGACGGCCTGACCGATGTTTGACACATGCTGCTTGAGGTACGTGATGACATTGAAGTAGTGCGTCGGCGTGGCGTAGCCGACCGTGTCGGGAATATTGACCGTGGTCGCTCCCGCCGCGATCGCCTTCTCGACGACTTCGCACAGAAAATCGAGTTCCGTGCGTGCGGCGTCTTCCGGCGAGAACTCGATGTTGTCGCAGAACGACTTCGCCATCTGGACATGCTCGACGGCGGCCTTCACGATCTCCTGCTCGGCCATCTTGAGCTTGTATTGCATGTGAATCGGACTGGTGGCGAGGAAGACATGGATGCGCGGCTTGGCGATCCCCTGGAGTGCTTCCGCCGCTCGTTCAATGTCGTCCTTGCGACACCGCGCGAGACCGCAGATCGTCGTGCGATCACCAAACTTCTGGGCGACCGCTCGCACCGCTTCAAAGTCGCCGGGCGAGGCAATTGGGAACCCGGCCTCGATGACATCAACCCCCAGTTCAACGAGGGCCTCGGCCACCTTGAGCTTCTCGGGCATGGTCATGCTGCAACCGGGAGACTGCTCGCCATCGCGGAGCGTCGTGTCGAAGATGATGACGTTGTCGGACATGGTGGGTGACGGTCTAGGGTTGAAGGTTGATGGTCAGAGGTTGCAGGGCGTGGTCAATTGGTGTGGCCTTTCTCCGGCCATCAACCTTCGACCATCAACCCTCAACCAAAAAAAACACCCCAAGGCCGCGAGGCCTTGGGGTGAACTGGTGCATTTGATGCGACTGGACGTTCCCCGGACCTCGCGTTTCAGCGGGTTAGCAGCGGGCCGAGGAGTAGCAGCGATTCGTGTTTCATGATTGTTGTCTGGGACACGGTGAGTGCAAAACGGGTTCGCGACAGATGTGGCGGGATGGTATCGGTGCTTTTGAGGTCGGTCAAGAACGTGCTCCCTCTTGAGTTGCCATAGGTTGCGTGGAGTCTTCGGAACGCACCGCAATGAAAGCCGCCCGACTTCAATCGGTGCGTTCCGAAGACTCCACGCACCCTACTTGTCGGTTCATTCCCTGCGTTTGACGATCAGCAGCGTCGAATCATCCGGTGGCAGCGGTCGGCCGTGGAACTGTTGCACCGCATCGCGGACAGCGGCGACGATCTCGTTGGCAGACTCATTTCGGTGAGCGAGTACCAACTGCTGAAGTCGCTCATTACCGAACATCGTCCCACTCGCGTCGCGGACTTCGATGCAGCCGTCGGTACCAAGGACAAGCAGATCGCCAGGGCCGAGCATCAGTTGAGGTCGCGTCTGGCCAGACAAGACTTTGGGAAATCCAAGCGGCAAGCGCGTCGCATCGAGTCGTCGAAACGAAGCCGTTGCCGTGTCGAGATGCAGTGCGGGAGCGTGGCCTGCATTCGCGAAGTGGACTTGGTGCGAAGCGGGATCGAGAGCCACGCACAGGAACGATATGAACTGCGATTCTTTGAGGTCCGGCGCGATCGACTCAGCCAGCAGTTCGACGATGCGGTCGGGATCGGCGAGCGTCTTCGTGAGGACATGCAGCATCGCGCGCAGCGAGGCCATGATGAGCGACGCACCCAGTCCGTGGCCGCTCACGTCACCGATGACGAAGCCGACGCGACCATCCGCCAACGGCAGCCAATCGTAGTAGTCGCCACTGACGAACTCAGCCGGTTGCCACCATGTGGCGACCTCATACCCGGCGATGTTTGGCAGTGTGTCGGGCAGAAAACCGCGTTGGATACGTCGGCCCATTTCCATCGCGTGTTCGAGTTCGTGCGCGTGACGGGCCTCCTCTTGAAGACGCCGCCGTTCGAGAGCCGTCGCGGCGTGAGCGGCAAACGCGCGGATCAATTGCTCATCGAAGTGACCGAACCCCGCGTCAGCCTTGTTTAGAAGCTGCAACACGCCCACGAGTCGTTCGTCGATGTTCGAGATCACCGGAGCGCAGAGAATGTTGCGAGTGACAAACCCCGTGCGGCGATCAACGGACGAATCCCAGCGTTCATCGGCGTAGGGCTGCGGAACGTGAACGACCTGTTGATGCCGGGCGACCCAACCGGTGATCCCCTGCTCAAGGCCTTGCCGGATTTCATTGATCTCCAATTCGGTGACGACGCGCGTGTAGAGTTCGCTCCGCGCTTCGTCGATCACGAACAGGCTGGCTCGTTCACAATCGACCGCATCACAAACGCTGTTGGTCACGATGTGCAGGATGCGGTCGAGATCGTGTTCGGTCGCCAACCGCAACGCGAGGTCCAACAAATGCGACAGCGCAGCGGTGCGAGGATCGCCAAGAGCAACCAGCGGGTGCGCGTGTTCCGTGAGAGCGGTCGTCATGAGTGGCGTTCCTTCGCGTTGTGCTAGCCAAGATGCAGTGCCAGCGAGCGGTCGCGAGTCTACTCGACGCAACTTGAACCAGCGACGTGAGAATGATCTCCCCGTCGAAGCCTGACGCGCCAGCGAAGGGTGTGCATCAACGATTCCTTCGCTGGCGCGTCAGGCGTTGATGTCAGGCGCTACGAATCGGCGGGGAGTGAACCGACGGCGGCTGTTGTCGGTGCGGTTCCGAGTCGCTCGTCGATCCAGCTCGGATCGACGAAACGGCGGAGTAGCCAGCGGAAAGTGTGTTCGATCCGAGCTTCGGTCACGGGACGCCCAGGATCCGTGGTTGTGCCCACTTCACGGACCATTGCTTGAAGTGACGGCTCTTCAGAAGTCTCGTCCCAAACGAAGCCCTGCAACTCAAGCCGTGCTGGCCAGCGTTCTTTCTCTGCGATGTAGTTGACTCGATCTTGGATGCGTCTCCCCCAGACGACGCCGAAGGTGTCGAAGAAGTCGAACCAAAGTTGATCCAACCGATTGACCACCTGCGTGCCACCGCCTCGCGCGCGACTGGCCAACAGCATCGCAGCCACGAGCAGGCCGGTACTCCACATTCGCGACGACTCGCGATCAGCCAGCCATGCGGGACATGCGACTGATGACGAGACCGCGAGACACGCACACGCGGCAGCGAAGCACAGCACCGGCAGCGTGAACCGCGTGCCGCAGTAGTTACCCGCCCCCATGACAAGAACCAACAGGTAAGCGACCAGTTGCGGCGTCTCCAGTTGGAGACCTCTGAGTTCGCTTCCTTGCAGCCAGAGTGAGAGAACCGGCCAACTCAGCACGAGCAGCAGCGGGACTTGAATGAACCACGTCCAGACACGCGCCCCCGGTCGTCTCGAACCGAGAACTGCAATCGCCGGACACAGGGCTAGCACCGCCGAGCCATACCACAAATGATCGGCCCCAGATTTCGAGGCGACTTGCAGACCAAGGTCGCTCGCCCACGAAACGGTCCACAGCGAGAACGCCAACGCGGCCCACACCCAAGCGGAACCGAGAGTCGTCGCGCAAACCGCCCGCCGCGCTGTGACGAGGACTCGCCCAGCAAGCATGAGTCCGACGAAGACGGTCATAACGATGAGTGAAGTCAGGGGAGTTGTTCCGTGTGGGAGTCTCTCAGGAAGGCGAGTGGCCAAAGAGAGTAGATCGAACTCATCGAAGATTCCGGTCACTCCGTGACTGGAATCTTCGAGTCACGGACGACTCGTCTACTTTCTGCTCTACGTAATTCAACCTGCACGATGTTTTCAACGGGCGATGACACGAAGCAATTGGGACTGCGAGCGAATTCACTCCGGAGAACCGATACAGGCGGCAGGTTGTCTCACAGTCCCCGCATCTTTTCAAATCGAAATCGTTTGACTGACCGGGATAGTTCGCCCTGTCCGAAAACTTAGGCAGTGACGCAAACCTTGTGTCCAAGGATATGCCGAGGCCGCCTGACAAGGTGTCCGGATGAGTGCTCGACAGTCCCTCACGTTCCACGGCCCGCTACTGTAGGAGAGACTAAGATGAAATTTGTATGGATGACCGCCGCGCTGGTTTGTTTTGCCAGCATCAACAGTGCCGATGCCGGCCTGTTCCACCACAAGAGCAACGGCTGTGGCTGTGCTCCCGCTTCGTGTGCCGCTCCAGCTCCTAGCTGTGCTGCTCCCGCTGCTTGTGCCCCTAGCTGTGCAGCTCCTGTCGCTTGTGCGCCAGCCTGTGCCGCTCCTGCCGCGACCTGTGCCCCCGCTTGCAACTCGGGCTGCAATAGCTGCTGCAAGAAGTCGCACTGCTTCAAGATGCCTAAGCTCTGCTTGCCCAAGATCAAGTGCTGCAAGGTTCGCAACAAGTGCTGCAAGAAGAGCTGCTGCAAGCCAGTTTGCTCGACCGGCTGTGCCCCAACCTGTGCCGCTCCAGCCGCTGCTTGTGCGCCAACCTGTGCCGCTCCAGCTGCTTGTGGCCCAACCTGTGCCGCTCCAGCCGCTTGCTGCCGCTGAGCTGTCACGCACCGCTCAACCGGTGCGAGGACTTGAATTGGTTTGAAGTTGATGATGACGATTGAGTGACCGTAGCCCGTCCGCGAGGACAGTCGACAGAATCGTGATGGGACGCGGAAACGTGAGGCAAAGTCTGGGGGAGGCAACTCCCCCAGACAAGTCTCTTGCAACGACTGCTGACTCGAAGAGTTCGCTCTTCCCCGGCGAGATGACTCCAACTCGCGGCCCGCAAGCCGCGAACGATGCTCATCCCGCAAGCTTGGTAGTCAATGCCTTCGACCGACGGCCGCAACGCAACGGGCTGTCAACGCAACTCTGACGCAACATGAGAGGTGGCGGATCCTTGGTGGAACCGACACCTTCTCGTGCTTCTTTGAGGGCTGGTACTGCGCCCTGACATCGATTTGGAATACGCAGGGTTAGAACTTGTCCAAGAACAACACGGTGTTGTTCTTGGACAAGTTCTAAGCGTCTCGTTTGCCCGTGAATCCCGTTGGAAAAAAGGGAAAGCGAGACGCTTACCCTACGTTGTTCAACAGGCTGTCAGGCCAGCAGGTCCGTGACGATCTCACCGCCGGGTACGACTCGATAGGGCCGTTGGAACTGGTCGAAGATTTCGGTCTCGGGAGCAATTCCCAGAGTGTGGTAGATCGTCGAGATGATGTCGCCAGGAACGAGTGGATGAGTGGCCGGGAAGGCCCCCGTGCTGTCGCTGGTGCCGTAGATCAGTCCGCGCTGGAAGCCGCCGCCGGTCATCATCAGGCTGTAGCAGAAGTTCCAGTGGTCTCGGCCCCCTTGGTTGCCGTTCACTTTTGGAGTCCGCCCGAAATCGCCCAGCACGGCGATCAGCGTGCGGTCGAGCATTCCGCGCGCGGACAAATCATCGACCAAGCTGGCATACGCAGCGTCGAGTTGCGGCAGCAGGGTCGTCTTGAGCGTTTTGAAATTGCCGCCGTGCGTGTCCCACGTCGCGTTGGCGTCGGGTGCCCAGGAGATCGTGACGACGCGCGTTCCCGCTTCGATCAGCCGTCGCGCGAGCAGTGCGCTCTGCCCATAAATGTTCCGGCCGTAGCTGTCGCGGAGCGAGGCCGCTTCGTCCGACAGTCGGAACGCGCGCTGAGTCTCTTCCGACGAGAGAATGTCCAATGCCCGCCCCTGCATCTGCGACATTTCGACCGCCGCCGAACGGACTTCTCCCCGCGCCGCGCCGGTCGCTTCAAACAACTGCCGGCGCAATGCCAACCGGTTCGTTGTGACTTCCGTTTGCAAGGTCAACTCGGGGACGCGAAAGTCGGCCGCGTTGGGATCGTGCAGCACGAACAGGGGATCGTAGGAGTGTCCCAAAAAGCCGCCGAAGAAGCCGGGCTGAGGCGGCCCGCCCGCTCCTTCTTTTGTGATGTACGGGAGCGTCACTTGAGGCAGCACGGTCGGTGCGGTCGGGCGCAACTTGGCCATGATCCCGCCGAGACTCGGGTGGTCCGTGGACTTCGTTCCGCCGCCCTGTTCGCCGCGATCGTGACCGGTCAGCGACGCATACACCGCCGCCGCGTGTGAGTTGTTGACGGTGTGATTCATCGACCGGACGACGGTCGCCAAGTGCATCTGCTTCGCCATGCGTGGCAGATGCTCGCACATCTGGTAGCCGGGCAGCGAAGTTGCAATCGACTGGAATTCGCCGCGAATCCCCTCACCCGCGTTGGGCTTCATGTCCCACATGTCGAGATGACTGGGACCGCCGTTCAAGAACAGCAGGATGACGTTGTCGGCGCGCGGACGGAGACGGCCCCGGTCGGCCGTCGCCTCATTCGCCAAGAGCCTCGGCAACGACAGCCCCATTCCGGCCAAACCGAGACTCCCCACTTGCAACACACGGCGGCGCGAGACCGCCTCGCGACGCGCGGCTTGTTCGATGTTTGAGTGTGTCATGACAAAACCCTTCAAGTAGTGAACTCAACGACGCCACAAGGGATACCTCACGATTCGACCAGCGGCAATCCCAGCGGGTGCGTGAGTATTGGGCGTCAGCCCTCTTGTTCCTCATTTCCGAGCGGGGGACGCGAGTCCCCTGGTTCCGTGTTAATCGAAGTCGGGGCTGACGCGCAAGGAACGGGTCCGCAATCACTTTCCGACCAGCCTGTTTCACTTCGAGTGGTGATTGCAGACCCGCTCCCGAGAACCAGGGGACTCACGTCCCCCCGCTCAGAAAGTCATCGACCACATTGCGGCACGCGACTTCCCACAACGGCGACTCGTGTTCATCGCTCGGGGTTGAGTATGCTGCCGCCGCGTGAGGAAGCTCTGGTGCGAAGTAGCAATGTGGTGAAGAGTGTCTCTCGGGAGTCGATCATGGTTGCTCGTCGAATCGTTTCTGCGTGCTGTGTCATGGGACTGGCGGTCGCGCTGGTGGTGATCTCGTCGCCAACAGGCTTTGCTCAGGGAAATGCCGCGAAGGAGAAGCCGACTCCCAAAGCCAAGCCGGTGCCGCGCGGTAAGGGCGCTCCTGCCGAGGTTGTTCCTAGCGTGCGCGATTACTCGTCGAAGAATTTTCTGTTGCACACCGATCTCTCCGCCGACGACGCCAAGGAACTGCTGACTCGATTGGAGACGATGCTGATCCTCGTGTCGCGCTACTTCGGGAAGCCCAATCCGCAGACGATTGAGATGAACGTGGTTCAGGATCAAAGCGTCTGGCCGAACGGTTCGATTCATCCGGATGCGATCGCGAGCATCGAAGGGAAGGCGGGGATCACGCTCAGCCTGACGATGGGCCAACGCAATGCCCTCGGGCAAACGCGCATCACGGCAGCGAAGTCGATCGTCTGGGCGGTGGCGGATCGGGGGACTCCGCAGCACGAAGCCGTTCACGCTTATTGCCATCAAGTGTTCGGTCGCACCGGCCCAACGTGGTACGCCGAAGGGATGGCTGAGATCGGCCAGTATTGGCGTGAGAAGGATGAGAGCGTCCGCATTCACGATGGCGTGTTGCAGTACCTCAAGTCCGAGGAACCGAAGGAGCTGACCGAGATCACAGCGCCGGGCCAACGCACCGGCGATAGCTGGCAGAACTATGCGTGGCGGTGGGCGCTGTGCCATCTGCTGGCGGGAAACACCAATTACCGAGACCGCTTCAAGCCACTCGGTCTCGCGCTGCTGAACGATCAGCGGACGAGTTTTGAGGACGTTTATGGTCCGATGGCGAAGGAGATCTCTTTTGAATACGACTTCTTCTTGAAGCACCTCGATCAGGGCTATCGCGTCGATCTGTGCAGTTGGGACTGGAAGACGAAGTTCACGCGCGTGAAGGGATCGCCGCTGACGACCGCCAAGGTCGAGGCGACTCGTGGCTGGCAGGCCTCGCGCGTGCTGGTCAAGACGGGTGACAAGCTGGCGTTCACAACGACCGGCGAATGGACATTGGCCAAAGACGCGGGCAAGGTCTCCGCCGATGGGCAAGACGATGGCAAAGGAAAACTCGTCGGCATCCTGTTCAGCGACTACCGTCTGTCCGAGCCATTCGAGTTGGGAGCATCCCGCAATTGGGAGTCGCCCGGTGACGGCAATCTCTTCCTGCGCTGCCGCGATGACTGGGGTTCACTGGGCGACAACAGCGGCACAGTGACGGTGAAATTCAAACTGGCGGAATAGACGCGCAGATGCTCAGTGCTTTGTTTAACAGCGTGGGTAACGCTGTTAAACGACATGAAGTCCGAATCGAGCGAGTGCCAGCCGATGACGTTCGTGGACGCGATCAACGTGTTTGAAGTCTTCTGGTGGACCGGCTGCGGCATCGTGGTTTTGGCGCAGACACTGCGGGCTGGTGGCGATCATCGCGATCGAGGCTATCTCTTGGCTGCGTCCTTCGTGCTGTTCGGTCTGTCCGACGTGGTCGAACTCCAAACGGGCGCATGGTGGAGACCCTGGTGGCTGCTGGCCTGGAAGGCCGCGTGCATCGCCGTGCTGGTCTCCGCTGCAATCCGGTGGTGGCACGGGAGAACTCGCCCGTAGCACGGGCGGCCCGCCTGTGCCTCTTCCATCAGAAGCCGTGTTCTTCGGCGCGAATGCGAGCAGGCGAGCCGCCCGCTCTACGGTTCAGCGAGAATCTTTGCGACGGCGGCGTTTGCTACGGGCGTTCTGCTCATTGTGGGCCGCCCAGCCGGACTTCTTGTTGGGCGCGGGCGAGTCCTCACCCGCAGACTCGCCCGATGTGGCTTCGTCGTCGGTGGTCTCATCCGTTTCCATTGTGTCGTCAGCAGAGTCATCATCGGCCAGGTCGTCATCGACTGGCAGAGTGTGCTGTGGCGCGGGATTGAGTGGGACGGCGTCGCGTTGAGTCGATTGACCGCGTCGAGGCCAGCCCCAGCCGCCACGACGATTTCCTTGTCGCTTTCGTTCTTCGCGCTGCTCTTCCGTCAGCAAGGATTCTTCGAGACTCGACTCATCAATATCGATCTCATCCGAAGCGACTTCATCGAGCGAGGAGTCATCCCGGCGAGTCGATTTGGATTCAGTTCGTTCTGTTGCAAGGCGTTCGCTGCGTTCTCGGGTGACTCGCTCTCGCGCCTGTTTCTCACGCAACAGCCGTTCACTCTCAATGCGTTCACGTTCGAGGCGTTCGGAGTTCAGCCGGACTCGCTCCGTTTCCAATCGAACACGCTCGCGCTCCGCCTCCGTGCGCGCCCCCTCGCGTTCGACTCGCTGCAACGCTTCACGGTCTTGAGCTTCACGCTCGCGTTCCCGACTGAGCCGCTCTTGTCGCTTGAGTTCCTGCTGCTGGCGATCCTGTTCGTCACGCAGCAGACGCTCGCGGTCAGTACGATCTCGCTCGAATCGCTCGCGTTCGATCCGTTCTCGCTCCACTCGGTCGGTTTCGAGCCCTGAGCGATCCCGTTCCAATCGAATCCGCTCCCGATCGGCTTCCGCCCGCGAGGCGTTCCATTCGGACTGCGTGTGAGCCTCGCGATCTCGTTCGAGCTGTGCTTGTCGCTCAATCTCCAACTCAGACTGCTGGCGCTGAAGCCGTTCTCGCAGTTCCTGTTCTCGCGTTAGACGATCTCGTTCCACTTCGACGCGCGCGATCCGTTCGCGCGTGTCGGACGAAACAATTGAGGAGGAAGTGGACTTGCGGGAGGAATCCACTGCTTCGCGGGTCGCTGCGGTGTTTGCGGCGTCCGTTCGCGAGGAGAACTGTTCGATCTCCCGCTCCCACTCGGATAGCTTCGAGGCATTCGGACTCTGGCCAAGTTCGGTCGCGTTGGAAGTTCGAGCTTGGCTCAGCGTAAAGACCGAACTGTCGGAGCGGTCTCGAGCCTGCCGTTCACGATTGATATCGCCACGGTCGGACTCATCATCATCGGTGGCTTGTTCCGAATCGAGCGTGTCGAGAACGTGTTCCGTGTCGCTTTGTTCGCGTAGCAGCGCGACCTCGTTGACGACGGTGTCCCGCGAAATTTTGTCCGCAGTGCGTTGGCGTGCGGTCCAGGATTGCAACGCGGTTGCTTGCGACAGTTGCCTCGAATGGAGTTCGTCCTCACTGAGTGGAACAGGAACAGGCGGCGGAACCGATGCGTAAGGGTCGCGACGATAGAGAACTGAAGTCGCCACCGATCCGGCATCGCGACCGGTAGCGGCAATCTCGTCACGCAGGTCGGTCTGTCGTTGTTGCTCCGCAAACTGGCGTAAGGATTCCTCGACAGAGACGTGGGATCGGTGAGTGACACCCGTAAACGAGGGACCGACAGCGCCGAGGGTTCTTTGCCGCGCGAGCCGCTTGATGCGGCGGTCTCCCAACGTGAAAGCGAGCAACGTCACGAGCAGTGCCAGCCCCATCGCAGTCACCACGCCGACCATATATGGAAGAATGGCATCCGTCGGCGGGACCGAATCGGCCAGACGAAACGGCGCGAGCGTGGTGGCGATCAAAGTTGGTGCGACGTGAAAGCCACCTCGCGACGGATAGGCTTCTCGCTTGAAGAAGTAGCCGGTCACTCGAACCGGTCTGCGAATGTCTTCGCCCGGAGTCAGCGTGTGCGGCAGTCGCGTGCAGACGACTCGATAAGGATGCGGCTGCGAGTCGCCCGTAAAAATCCACGCTTCGTACAGCGTGGTCAGACCCAAGTCGTTGGGACCGGCGTCAAATTCATAGAGTCGCCACAGGTCGCCTTGAATCGTGAGTGGTTCCCCGCGAAAGCGATGTGGCTCGGTCATCAGGTTGACGTACTGCGTCTCGGTCGTGGACGCGAGTTCCAACTCGTCCGGCGCGACGCGCTGAACGTGCCCAAGCATCTGGTAGTACGCATCGGACTCGTCGCGCCGAATGCCGACCGTGTTGTCACGTACTGACGAAAGAACTCGTTTGTTGAACCGCGTGTTACGGCGAGCCTCAGCCCGCTCGCGCGCGGCCGCGTCGGCCGCCCATTCCTCTCCCCGCTCGGCTTGCTCATCGAGCCATTCGCGCGAACGCTCGACCGGCAGTTCAAACCGCTCCGGCAAAGTCCCATCCGACGGCGCGATGGTGACTTCATCCGACCTCAACGTGCGATCATCCCGTTCGCGGACGTTGGAATCGACATTGAAGTCGGCGTCGCGCGGCTGGCTTCTCTTTCGACCTGCCGGAGCCTCAGGCTTCTCCGCGGGGTCCGTGAAGATCACGTTCACGACCAGCACCAACATCGCAATCATCACGAAGAACGACAGCGTTCTCTGCTGAGCGCGACGACTGGCGTGAACTGGCGTGGATTGCGAGGTCTCGAATCGCATTACAGACCCGGCCGAGAGGAGATGGGGAGTTGAGGGAGCCACGGCATCCAAATCGCCAGCCAACCCACACGGCACAGTTTATCAGGTCCCGCCATTCTCACAACGCGAGCATTACCATGAGTGGCCAATCTGAAAGGGTTCATTGCAATGTCATTTTTATCGCGACGAGCCGTCTTCTGGCTGTCATGACCGAATGGCAACAGGCAAAAAACGAGGCGGTTCGACCGCGATCAGCCTCACCCCGCGATCAAACAAACCAGCCTAACAGCCAATTGAAAAACGTAGGATAGGCGTCTCGTTTGCCCGTCTTTACTGCGAGAAAACGTGCAAGCTGGAGACTTACTCTACGCTGTTCAACAGGCCGCTCAGCACGACGAACGGCGTTGGTTGCAATCCCCCGCGCGGGCGATACCATGCCCGGCGACTTGGGTGCTTGAGGCGTGTTGCTTCGAGAGAATAGGGAAGACGGTTTGAATCCGTCGCGGTCCCGCCGCTGTAACCGGGGACGAACGCCGCAGACGCCACTGAGATCGGATTCTCGGGAAGGCGCGGCCAGTAGTGTGATCCGGGAGCCAGAAGACCTGCCCAGAAGTCGTTCCATTTTGCCTGCGGTGCTCGCTTCGGACGAGACGCGGCGGTCTGACTGCGCCCTGTTGCTCCCCCCCGGTAAAGGCCCTTCCGTTTTGAGGCCTCACTGTGGTCGTGCGCGCTCGGTGCTGAGGACGGCTGCGCCTCGAACTAGCGGCTCCGTGGGACGGTCTTCGCATCCGCGAAGGCTGGACATCGACAACGGAGAATTGTCATGCGACGAGTTCAGTCCCGATCGAATTGCCTTCACGCGCGGCGTCCCAACTCGCTTTCAAATCGAGCATGTTCTCAGCGGCATGGGTTCACGCTGATCGAACTGCTGGTGGTGATCGCCATCATTGCCGTGTTGATCTCGCTGCTGCTTCCCGCTGTCCAGCAAGCGCGCGAGTCCGCTCGGAAAACTCAATGTAAGAACAATCTCAAGCAGTTGGCGCTGGCCATGCACAACTACTCCGACGTTTATGCCGGCGTGCTGATGTGCTATCGGATTGACGACTCGAAGTTCATCGCCAATGCCTCGGCGTTTCCGTCCGTGGGGCAAGCGCGATTCTGGTTCGGCAACGTCAACTACGACGAGCCCGACACGACGAAGCAGTTAGACTTCAGCCAAGGACCGCTTGCTCCGTACATGGAGACCAACCGCGCGGCCTTCCAGTGCCCCGACTTCAGTGAAGCTCAGGTCGATGCGGTGCGATTCGGCAAGATGGCGAGTGGCTACGGTTTCAATGGCCGCTACCTCGGTTACGGCATCAACTATGACTACTCGTCGTGGCCGAGTGTCACCGCGAAGACCGATTTCCGACGGATGGCCGACGTGATGCAGATGACCAACACCGTCGTCTTCGCCGACAGTGCTCAAGCCGACTTCGCCCTGAAGTTCGTCGAGACGTGGCTGATCGAACCCCCCAGCCAGAACTACCCGACGACGCACTTCCGCCACACCGACACCGCCAACGTCGCGTTCATGGACGGACACGTCGAGACCCGGGCACGTCACTTTAAGATCGACATCCCCGGCGTGAACTACATGAGCGCATCACAGGCCGGACGGATCGAAGAGAAGCGTCTCGGCTACGTCAGCGACGGTAATCTCGGCGATCCCGCCAAGCAGGACGAGGTCTACGACCGGCAATGAGATCCGCTGTCAGTGAAAGTAGACCCGACACTCCGTGGCGGGAACGGTTCGTGTCACGGAGTGAAACGTCTACTTTGGATAAATCCGCTTCGGCCGGTCGCCAAGCGACTGGCCGTCATCTCCTTCTTTATCAAGAAAGTCATCCCCCATGCGTGACTATCGAATTTGGATTTCTCTGGCGGGCCTCTTGCTGGCCGGCCGAATGTTGTACCCGGCGCTCGCAGGTGACCGGACCTCGCCGGTGCGCGACGAAGAGCGACAAGAGATCGTCTACGTCTGCCGTGACTCCGGCGAGACCTTCGTGTTACGAGCCAAAACTTCGCCCGAGAAGCATCCCACGACCGGACGCCTCACACTGATGCC
>CAMAYU010000092.1 GCA_945862235.1 Schlesneria paludicola DSM 18645 | reverse complement strand
CCGTGCTTTGATCGTAGCGAAAACACGGCCACGCAAAGCCGTGACCGTGGCACCCAACTCAGGACCTGCTCGCTGCTAATGGCGAAGCGGCTTCTCGGATAGCCTCTAAGCCCAAAGACGAACTCCGCCCGCGCGAGATCGCACGGGCGGAGCGGAACGTTTTTGGTGAGTCACGCAAACGCGATCACTTCATGAAGAAGTCCGTCGGTCCTCGGAACGTATAGTACGGGTACTGCACCATCGCGGCGGGTGCTTGGCTTTGTGGATAGACCATGTTCTGCGGCCAATCGTGGCGATAGGTCTGGTAGTGCGTGGGGAAGCCGTTCGGACCGTGACCGAGTACGCCTCGCATGTCCTGGTGGCCGTGTCCGCAATGGGGGCAACCGTCGGCGGGACAGGCTTGCCCGTTCTGGCAGTGCTGACAACCGCCCTGATCCGTCACGTAGGTTCGGTCGTGTTCGGTCTCGTAGCCATCTTGGCCAGCATAGTAACCGCCGTCGTATCCAAAGTTTTGGCTGCGGAAACCGTTGTGGGCTTTGAAGTCGTGCTTCGTGTGTTCGGCAACGGGTCCGTGGGCGAACTGCCCATAGCCGGGAGCCGCTCCAATGATTGGGCCTTGCTGCGGCTGTCCGTCCCAGCCGACATTACCAGCAGCAGCAGCCGACACTGCTGCCGTTGGTGATTGGCCGCGAATCGTCGGTCCGACCTGAGCACACCCCACGGTCGCCGTGACCGCGACAAGTACCATCAATCCCCAGCTTGATCTGATTTGCATATGACGTTCCCCGGAAGGCGGCTCGCTCGACGGTCGCTCTGACCGATCCTGTTCGTTCTCTCCTATCGGCGTTTTGACCGTCAGAACACGAACATTCCGGAGAGGAGTCACAATCATCCTGAAATGAACTGCGGGACGTTCTTGCAGAAACCGCCCAACCGAACTAAGTTATCGACCGCCTCAGAGTCCGGAATATCTTCCGCTGCCATGAGCCAAGTCACTGTCCGGCTGTCAGTTGCGACTGTTGCCGATCAAGAGATGCTTCTATCCCAAGGGGCCGATTCGCCTTTTTTAGAAGCGTTGCCCAGCCGAAATGATTTCGACCGGTCGCGTCAAGTTCGAGAGTTCACTGGAAAAGTGCCTCATCTGCACAAGGGAGTGTGAGCCGTGTTCGTATCCGCTTCGTCACGATGCTTTGAAGACAAAAGTTTTCCGGAAGCGTGCCAGCTTCTCGTGGATGTCGGGTTCGACAAGATCGAACTCTGGATGGACGAGAACTCTGATCACATCAAGCCGTCCGAAGTGGCCGCTGCTCCAGATCGGTTCTACCTGAAGTACCGCGAGGTCACTCGCATGACCCCTGTCGGCCTGTGCCTCGAAAACAGTCCGACGTTGGAGGTCTTCGAGGGACTTTGCCGCTTCGCTAAGATGCTGAAGGTGACTCAGATCACTCTTCCCGCCGCACCGATCGGAACGCCGTTCAATGAAGAGATTGATCGTCTTCGCAGTCGGCTCGCCGCCGCCAACTCTTCCGGCATCCGGCTGTCCCTCAAGACGAAAACCGGGTTCTTGACGGAAGACCCGCAGACTGCGGTCGAGTTGTGCCAAGCGGTCCCCGGCTTGGGTGTCACTTATGACCCGAGCTACTTCATCTGCAGCCGGTTCGCCAACCAGTCGCACGACCAAATTTTTCAGTACGTCTACCACACGCATCTGCGCGACACGCTGCCATCCGAGTTGCAGGTTGCGGTGGGACTTGGCGAGATCGACTACAGCCGGATCATCGGCCAGTTGCGTCGCTACAACTACGCACGGGCACTGTCGGTCGAGATTCTGCCAGCGCTCCTGAAAGACAACGATCGCGCACTCGAACTCCGCAAGATTCGGATGCTGCTCGAAACGCTGCTGTAGGACAGGCATGCCAACAGCATGTTGTCGCCTTCTGCGTAACAGGGCGAAACTCATCGGCAAGCGGTAAGAAAGTGCCTACTGCCCTGTGAGTCCTATACTGCGCGCGGCCGAAAAGGACGCTCGGTCGTTTAACCGCGTGGGCCACGCGTCGAGCGACGTCGGATGCCGTTTTACCGCATTCGCGCGGGGCATGGCCCACGCGGCTAAACGAGACGCGGGCCTCACTCTTGGCCGCGCGAGGTATAACCGCCTGTTGAAAAACGTAGAGTCGGCGGCTCGACTGCTCGTATTTCTAGTTGAAAAACACGGGTTTCTAGTTGGAAAACACAGGCTTCTAGTTGGAAAACACAGGCGAGCCGCCTGTGCTACGGGTTGTTCAATAGGCGGCCAAGGAACTGGCTCGAAATAACTTGCCGGCTTGCGCCTTGTTCCCTCCCTCGGCGCGGAGGGAGGGAAACGGGAAATTGTTTCGCACCGGATCCTAAGGGCGCACATCTCGCGCCAAAGTGAAGTCGGTGCGTTTGGCCTTACGGCACTTGGCTCACCCAATTCCGACAGTTGTTGATGGGCCGATCGCAAGCGTCATGCTGCCCTCGCGCTCGTCGAACAGGATCGTCCGTCGATACACTTTCGCCGCGATGCCACTTCGGTGAAATTCCGCTCGTCGGAAACGCTTCACTCCACACGATCACGAGGCCCCGTCATGACTTTCTCAACCCCATTGATGCCACGAAGTACCCATGTACTGGCGACCACTCCGTGGCCGTGCTTTCGATTTGAGATATCTCGACGACAGTGGCTGACCGTGCCGGTCATGGCCTTCGGCATGTTACTGTTTTCGGTGGATACCGTTCGCGCGGCGGGGCCGTTGCTGGCTGGAGCCGCCAAGGTGGACATCACCAACGTGGAGGCGGGGCCGGTGAACGACCCGCTCTATGTGAAGGCGCTCGTGGTGCGGAGCGATGCGGTGACGGCCGTGATCGTCACGGTGGATGCGGTCGCGATTGGCGAAATCGGGCATATCAAGAACGACTACCTGCCGAAGGTGCGGTCGCGGCTTGAGCAGGAGCTGGGAATCAAGCCTTCGCAGGTAATGATCAACGCCAGTCATTGTCACGGCGTGGTCTGCGCCGACGTGGAGGAACGGACGGTGCGTGCGGTGACGCTCGCGGCGCAGAATCTTGTTCCGGTCACGATCGGCGCGGGGAGTGGTCACGAGAATCGGGTCATGGAGAACCGCCGATTGAAACTGAAGAGCGGTCGCGAAGCGGACGTGCGTCATGCATATTCCCTCCCGCCCGATGAGGAGGTTGCGGACATCGGGCCGGTCGATCCCGAGATTGGCTTGCTGCGACTGGACCGACTTGACGGCCGAACACTGGCGGTCGTTTACAACTTCGCATGTCATCCGATTCAGGGCGTTCCGGGTGGTGCGAACACGGCCGACATGACCGGCTTCGCCTCGAAAGTGATTGAGGAAACTCTGAGTGAGGGAACGATCGCGTTGTTCGTTCAAGGCTGCGGCGGCGACATCAATCCGGTCCTGTACAAGGATGTCGATCATCCGCGTCATGCCGAACCACTCGGGAACATGCTCGGCCTCAGCACGCTGAAGGCGCTGCGGTCGGTCCAGACGAAAGAAGACTCGCGGCTCGCCGTGTTCAACGAAACACTCACGCTGCCCCGCGCGGACCTTGCCGAGCGGATCGTCGCTCAGGAAGCGGAACAGCAACGGTTGGTGAAGTCACTCAAAGGGACGAGCCTCAACCTGAAGACGTTTCTGCCACTGGTCGTGAAGTACAACCTGTCGGCCGAGTTCCCGTCGGGTTACTCGCACCGTTATCTGCACGAGAAGCAGATCGGCCGCGACGACCTTGAAAAAATGGACGCGACGAATCGGGCGAACCTGAAGCAGTACATCGACAACATCCACACGATGGAGCAACTGACGCGGACTCAGACGAACCTCGCGCTGCTGAAGCTGCACCAAGCGCAGAACATCGCCGCCGGGAAGCGAACGATCGACGTGGAGCTGGTCGGCCTGCGCATCGGCGACTTCGTGCTGACGACGTTTCCGGGTGAATTGACCGTGCGCATCGGCCTCAACATCAAGCAGGCGTCGCCGCACAAGTTGACGTTCGTCGCGGGCTACACCAACGGCTACATCTACTACGCACCGACCGCCGAGCAGCTCTTAAACGTCGGCGGTGCGCAAGAGGACAGCGACTGCATCCTGGCCCCCGAATGGCAGAAGCTGTTCGAGACGAAAGTCGCGGAGATGCTCAAGCGGCTGTGAGGCGAGTGGCAAGAGTTGCTTCACCCACACCAACCCGAAGCGTGAGCGACGACGCACGTCCTCGCTTACGCTTCGGGTTGGTGTTGTTCCGAACACGGCGTAACACTTGGACAGGTTCTAAGGAACGACATTTCTCACGAGGCTTGCCTCACCGAGCGGCATCACCGCGAGCGATCATCATCGCATCCGTTGTCCACGAGAGGGTGTCGAGCGGTGCGTCACGATGTTTGTCGCCGAGTTCACCCAGCAGCTTGCGAATCACCTGTTCGGCCTCCGCCTTTTCCATCAGCCAGCGATCTCGAGCGGCCTGCCAGGCGGCGTCGCGGGTGGAGGAATCTGACGAAGCGATCTTCAAGCGTTCTTCGGCAACTTGCAGTTCGCTGTCGCGGGCGGCGATCCAGTCCATCAGCTTCTGGCGTTCGTCGAGGAACTCGGTACGAAGACGCTCGAACTTGGTTTGAGCTTCGAGGTGTTCACGCCGCTGCTCGACCAACCCTTCGTGGAGCTGACGGTAGTAGCCGACGAGGGCGTTTCGCACCTGCTCGACTCGCTGGCGCGACTCTTCCTGACCGATCGACTGCGTGAGATCGACCCACGTTTCTTCGACGGCCAGTCGCATTTCCAATGTCGTACGGTGCGTGTCTTCGAGTTCCGCACGCAGACGGTCGAGCCGGATGCGGCGGCTTTCGAGGTTCTCTGACAGCGAGGTCATCAGTTCCTGTTGTCGGCGCAGTTCGGCCAGTTGAATCTGCCGTTCGCTGTCCCATGCTTCGCGCTCCGCGTGCAAGCCGATGCGGTCGAGATCGGTCGTGCTGGAGAGTGCGCGACGTGATTTGGAGAGCACATCGCGTTCGCGGTCGAGGGACTTCTCTCGCTCTTCGATTGAGGCTCGGTAGAGGTCGATCTGACGCATTCTCCGCCACTGGATCTGAGCCGAATCTTCGAGATGCTGGCATTCGACCTGCCGTCGGTGGCGGTGTTCGTTCTGAGCGCGTTCGAGATCCTCACGCAGCTTTTCGAGATGCTCCTGCTGGAACCGGATGCGGCTCTCCAAGACCGCTCGTTCGCTCTGAAGTTCGTTTCGCTGTGCGGTGTATGTGACGGTCCATTCGTTGCGTTCGGCCGTCAAGGCCGACTGCTCGCGTTCGCGCACGGCGAGCATCTCCGCCTCGAAGACGGTGCGCCGCTGCTGCCACTCGTGCTGCTCGTGGCTCAATGTTTCCAGATGCAGGCGGCGATCAGCGGCAAGTGATTCCGTCTGTTCCTGTCGCTCGGACTCGATCAACGACAGATGCCGTTCCCGCTCGGCTTGGAGTTCTGCTGCTTGAGCATCGCGCGTGGCGGCAAAGTTCGATTCCGTCTCGCGCACAGCGGCTTCGTAGAACGCCTTCTCCCGCTCGATCTCTAACTTCTCGGCCTGCGAGGTTGCGTGCCACTGGTCGTACTCCAGTTGGAACTGACTCCGCCGCTCTTCCCACTCGGCGATCAGCGTTTGCCAGAGTCGTTCTCGCTCGGACTGAATCAGTTGCTCAGCCTGCGCGGTCGCCGCGAGAAGCTGTTCTTCGAGTGACTCCGTGAGCGAACGAACCCGCTCGTGTGCGATGGACAGTTCGAGTCGTTCGGCGTCGAGCGTCTGACGTTCGAGCTGAAGTTCGACCAACACGTCCTCGCGCACGGCCGCGCGACGGCATTCGAGATCGACCCGCTCGCGTTCGTAAGCCAACTGATCCGCTTCGACCTGCCGCTGCAACGTCTCGGCCGCGAGAATCTGCTCGCTTAGCCCGGCCTCTGCGGACGCGATCCTCTGCCGACTTTGTTCCAACTCCGCCGAATGGTGCATTCGCAGGGAAAGGGCACGCTGCTGCTCGTCTTCAAATTCCAACAGCCGCTGTTCGAGAGTCGCTTCTCGCTCAGACAGTTCTGTCTGTTGAGTCAGCATCTGCTGCAACAAAAGTCCCGCTTCGGCCAGCACCGTTGAGGTCGAAACCGTTGAGGTCGAAACCGTTGAGGTCGAACGGACACCGGGAGTCGCGCGAAAAGCAGGCGGCGACAAAGGAGATGCGGGGCTTGCCGTAGAGCTAGAAACCACATCGGCCGGACGCGCCGAGGCTGTCGGATGCGGGCCATCAATCCGGATCTCGGCATGGCCCACAGTCAGGAACTTCGAGTCCTGAGTGGCTGGCTCCACGAACTGATGCGATCGCGGTGGAGCGGCAGAATCAAGCTTACGTTCGTCCATAACGGGAATCCCTTCCCCTCACGACGCGCGATCCTTGCGCATCGAAAACGGTCTCAGCAGAACGAGCGAAATCAAAAACTGAGTTTGACGACACCACCCCGAAGCGTGAGTGAGGAAGGTGATTCGTCCTCGCTTACGCTTCGGGGTGGTGTGGCGGGGAAGCGGCGACCGCCACTCCTAGCCACTCGTTGGCTGCTAGGCCAAGCCATCCAGCGCTTGAGCCAGCTTGGGCTTCTGAGTTAATCCGACGAAGCGTTGTACTTCACGGCCACCCTTGAACAGGATCACGGTCGGGATGCCGCTGATGCGGTACTCGCTGGGAATGCTGGGGTTATCGTCGGTGTTGACCTTGCCGACCTTGGCTCGGCCCGCGTAATCGTTGGCCAACTCTTCAATCGTGGGAGCGATCATTTTGCAGGGGCCGCACCAAGGAGCCCAGAAATCGACCAAGACCGGATCCTTGCAACCGAGCACTTCCGTCTGAAAGTTTGCGTCCGTGAACTCCATCACCTTGCCGGCCATGTGTATTGTCCCGTTCGTGTCTGCCACACAGGCCCACGACCGATGAGAGCCATCGTCCCGTGAACCGCCAAATAGTGCGGCGGATTATAGGGATAGGGCAAAGAGTGTCAATTCGTCACGGATGATGTCCAAGGCCATCTCTTTCTTGAATCAGGGAGATTGGGCGCCCTGGTCAGTGAGCTTCAACGTGGCCGTGAGAATGAGAAACAAGAGTATTTCCTTGTCGCGCCGCTCGCTCCCGAGGCCCGCCCTCCTCAGGTCGTTCACAGCGTGGCTGAGCGGTTGCCGGTCAAAGTGGGAGACGACATTCACCCGTGGATGTCGGCCTATTGGCTGGTTCTCGATCATCCCTACGCGGCGATCACGTCGAAGGGCGGTCGATTTGCGATCCGCCAGCTTCCCGTGGGGACTCACAAATTCTTGGTCTGGCACGAGCGAGCGGGCGATTTGAACAAGTCGCTCGAAGTGCAGGTCGAGTCTCAACAGCAGACCGATCTCGGAGTGATCTCCGTCGCGGTCACGCAGTTGATGACGTGACTGAGCGGTTCTTGATGAGCGGCCTGGAAACTCGACCACCAACCCACTGCGTGAACGAGGGGGTCGAGAAGTCGGGCGTGGACTCGGCCTTGCTTACGTTGCGGGTTGGTGCTGAAACCGTTCGCCGGTCAATGAGCCGCGGCGGGGCGCGTGGGAATTGTGTAGAGGCAGCAGTCGGTCGGGCAGACATCGTGGCTGGGGCCGAAGTGGCCGATGGCTCGCCGTTCTGAGGTGGTCCCGAGACGCTCTTGGATCAGTTCTCGAACCATGCTGATGTAGAGCGGGTGCGTACCGACGGTCGCCGCGCGGGCCATGTCGATGCCGAGTTCTTGACAGGCTTCACGAGCCTCCTCATCCAAGTCGAACAAGACTTCCATGTGATCGGACAGGAAGCCGACCGGAGCGATGACGAGCGATTTCGCCCCTTGGTGGTGCAACGTCCTGACGTGATCGACGACATCGGGTTCCAGCCACGGATCGCCCGGCCGACCGCTGCGGCTTTGGTAGACGAGGCTCCAGCGTTCCGCAGGCAGCTCCATTGCGGAGGCAATCAGACGGCAGGTCTCGTTCAGTTGGACGGCATAGTTGCAATTATTGGCCATGCTGAGCGGAATGCTGTGCGCCGTGAAGGCGACTCGCGCGACGGCACGGCTGGCTTCGGGGAGTTGCTCGAATGCAGAGCGGATCCGTTCGACGTTGGCCGCGATGAAGTCGGGGTGATTGTAGAAGACTCGCACCTTGTCGATCGTCGGCGCGGTCGCTCCGACGAGTTCTCGTGCGGCGATGACGTTTTCACGGTACTGACGGCAGCCGGAATAGGAACTGTAAGCTGAGGTGAAAACCGCGAGGACTCGCTGCACACCGTCGGCGGCCATTTGTCGCATAGTGTCGGGGAGCAGCGGATTCCAGTTGCGGTTGCCCCAATAGATCGGCAGGTTGATCCCGGCGCGATCAAGTTCCGGCCTGAGGGCGGCGATGAAGTCTCGCACCTGTCCGTTGATCGGGCTGATACCGTCGAAGTGGTAGTAATGCTCGGCGACTTCGAGCATCCGTTCACGCGGGACCGGCTTGCCACGCAGCACGTTTTCAAGGAATGGGATCACGTCGTCGCGCTGTTCGGGACCACCGAAGGAGACGATCAAAATGGCGTCGTAGTTGTTGTTGGGCATGGTAGGGTGTCGAAATGAGGCGAGTGTGGCTGGGGGTCCGAGTTACTTGGCCCTAGGTATTGATGCGGGCGATCCGGCGGGCGCGGCGGCTTCCGCTTCTTTGCTCTTCGTGATGCGGTCGAGGTACTGGCGAGTGATGTCTTCGGGGACGACATCTTCGGGCGGGACGAAAGTGAACTCTTGCTCGTCGATCGAAGCGTCGAGCTGCACGTTTTGGAACGTCAGGCTGACGATGGCTCGGTAACCCTTCTTCGTTTTCGCGAGACTGTCCTTCGCGGGAACATCTTTGGCCGACTTGTCCTTGGCAGCGGGAGCCTGTTCCGTTTTCTCTTTGTCCGTCTGCTCTTTCTCCGTCTGCTTCTTGAGGTAGATGATCCGTTCCGGGAACAGCGTGCGTGAATCGACGACGACGCGGACGAGATCGGGGATGTACGCCGGGAGCGGGTCTTCCGGGCGTCGCCTCCAACGGTTGGAGATATCGACCTTCCACTGTCCTTGAATGACGGTTTGCGTTTGACCTTCGCCGATTCCTTCTTTCATCGCCTCGAAAATCATCGTTCGTTCGAGCGACGCAAGGAGTGCGGTCAACCCTCCCAAGCCCAACTCGGCGGAGACGACCGCGTCCGAAATGTTCTTCGTGGAGGCCACCGCCGCTTTGATCTGTTCGACATCGCGGTGAGTGACACGCTTCACGCCGTTCAGCGTGACTTGGCTCCACAACTGCTTTCCATCGCAGACTTCGATCAGGCTCCCGTCAGCCCCTTCGTTGGGCTTAATGAGGTATTCGAGTCGCAGCTTGGAACCACTCGTCATGTAGCGACCGGTCGCTCGAAAGGGTTGGCTACCGATGGTGACGGTTTGCTCGATGTCGGCTCGCACGGAGGGATGGCTCTTCAACGCGTCATGGACTTTCGCCATGAAGGCGGTCGCGGCCGCTTGATCCGCCGAGAGGCTGGCCGTGGAGTCCTTCGCGGACTTGGTTTCGGGGGCAGACTTCGCATCGCCCTGACCGACGGCCGGGCGAGTCAGCGCGTTCGCTAGGCCCGCCAGCAGCAGGAGCAGCCCGAGTCGAGATGTGAAGCTGTAGAAACTTTGCCTACGGATCGGAATGTGACGGATTTGCCAAAGATACAACGGGCATCCTTCCGAAAAGAGAACAGACCGCGAGGTGTTGCCACTGTTGGCAGGACGTTCGGTGCGGGTGGAACGACGGTGGAACGCGAGTTTCAGCCGAATCGGCCACTCACAACGGGCGGCATTCTAGCTGTGATGCGTCGCGTCGGTCGACTGAGATTCGTGTCACTAGGCTGTTCAAAAGGAATTCGGCAAGGACGGCCGATTCAGACGCGAGGCTGATGGTTGGCGAGTGTTCGCCACCGGGCCATGCGTGGAGTCGCGGAGCCTGTTACCGAGAGGGGTCGCGATGAAGTGTTACTTTCTGGCGTTAGGCACAGTCGTCGTCGTATGCGTCGGCTGCGCCATGGATGGAAACCAACACACGGGTAAGGGTGAGTATCACGCTCCACCCGCTGCCATGATGCAGCGACCCGGTCCGATGGTGGACGGCCCCGGCCCCGGTGTTATGCCCGGCATGGTTGGCATGGCCGGTGGTCCCGGCGGCATGATGGGTGGCCCCGGCGGCCCCGGTGGCATGATGGCAGGACGACCGATGGCACCGAGTACCACTCAGGTGCGATTCGTCGGCCCCGATGGGATGCACATCGGCTGGCAAATTCCCGGCGGTTATGCCGAGAACCAACTGGTCGCTCCTGCCCGGTACAACTTCTTCCAAGGTGCCACGTATCGGTTGAAGGTCACCAACGTTCCCGGTCGTGAAGGCTTGGCTCTCTACCCGACGTTGATGGTCTACCCCGGTCATCCGAACACCGAAGCCTATCTCTCGCACAACAGTGTTCCGATGCAGATGACGGAAGAAGACCTCGACCAAATCCAGAGCAACAACTTCGTCACCAAGGTCATCTATCTACCCGATGCACGGTATCAAGAGCTGGCCATCGCCAACGTCGAGACGCTCGTCTCGACACGCCTCGATCCCGGTGTTGATCCGATCCAAGAAGCCGACAAACGCGGCACGATTATGGCCGTCTTGCGGATCGGCAATATGGACCTCGAAATGCCCGGTCAACCCGGTGGCAAGCCGATGGCCGGTGTTGGTCCCGATGGACTCGAACAAGTCGATTATCGCTCGGTCGATGGCGAGCAGGGCGAGATGTTGCCACCGCTGCCGATCGGCCCCGCCGGTCAAGGTGCTCCGGGCATCCCCGGTGCGATGATGATGGCCGGAGCGGGAATGCCCGGCCAGCCGATCGCCGGAGTGAACATGCAGTCGTGGGGAATGCCCATCACCGGCACGCCCATCGGATTGGCTGGCCCGACTCACCTGCCCTACGGCGGTCCAGCCAGCCTGCAACAACACACGGTTCGCAATCGGACCAGCCAGAATCTGCCCAAGCCGGTGGATTCGGTACGGATCGACGTGAGGCACGAACCCGGCCTGAGCCTGCCTCAGCCCGTTCGCTACATCGAGTACACCGAGAAGCATCCGGTCTACTCGCCCGGCGAACTGTCCAACCCCGCTTGGAACGCTGGCCAGCCTCAAGAGTGATTCATGACGGAGAAGCGACCCGTCTCGAACATCGGCCCGGCCTGAGTCATATCAGCCGGGCCGATGCGTCGAGCGGTTCTGAATGGAAGTCATTAGTCACTGGTCATTCCACACTGCTCATTGCTGACCCCCTCCCTGTCCCATCCTTAAGGGCCGCGCATCGTGATTCGGATGACGCCATTCATTGCCCTGAGCTCATTGCTGGCTGTCGCACTGGCCTCCGGCTCGTTCGCCGCTGCTCAGCAGTATCCGGCGGTCGATGGGCGACAGTTCCCGTTGAATCAGATGACTCCGCCCGGCACGGCCGCTCAATGGTCAGCGAACGTAGGTCGAGGTCGCCCCGTTCAATTCCAGCCGGTGCGAGTCTCATTGCCAGCGGCCGGAACAGTTACGTTCTACGAGGCCGCCGGGCGACCCGTTGAAGGTGTCGCCCCCGCTCAAGTCGGCTTGATCGTGGGCCACGTTTACCGCCTGAAGGTGAGCGGCCTCGAAGACTTTCCCGGCACCGACTTCTATCCGTCGATCGAACTGATGGATCGCCTCCATCCTCCGACCGGCCGCGAAGAAGACTTCCCGATCGACTTCGAGTTCACCGCTGAAGAGTTCGAGTGGGCTGCGAATGGACGTTTGGTGACGAAGGTGATCTACCTCGAACAGCCCGATCGCGTCCCGACCGCGCTGCTCGACAGTCTCGAACGAATCCAGACGATCGAACCGTCGCGCAATGCTCTGGCCGAAGCCGATTCACTCGGCCGACCGATGGCCATCGTGAGGCTAGGTGGACGGACTCCCGATTCGCTGCGTCCCGACCCCGCGTTCTTCGGACCAGGCGGCCCGATCCGCGTGGCGGTCAAAACCGAGCAAGTTCACAACTCAGAACGAACGACTCGCCCCCAGGTGAGCGTCTCCAAATCAAAACGCCAGGTTGTGCAACGCGTCTCGCACGCTGCGACCAATCGCTGATGAACCGACAGTCAAAAACATCGTCGTAGGATGGACGCCTCGTCCGTCCGAACCCCACTGGACGGACGAGGCGTCCATCCTACGACGCGGAATTCCCGAGGTCCGAGATGATTCATCCGCTCAAAGCTTTGTCACATGCGACCCGAATCGGCGGCATCGCCGCACTCGCCTTCGTGTGCTGTGCGTGTGCCGGTCCTCGATCACTCGTGCGAACGGCCTCGCCCGCCGAAGACGCATCGGCCGACGGCACATTCCAAGCGGTCTATCACGAGACAACGAACCGCGCGGGAACAGCTCGGTCAGGGCACGACACTCAGGTCCAACAGCTCTCGTTCACGCCGGAGTCCGCGACAACAGAACCCAATGGTGACGCACGTGCCCCCGCCGATTGGCAGACCGCACGCGGACAAGATGACTCGCTCTCCAATGAATCGGCTCGCGACACCAAGTTCTCACCACCGACCGAAGCACCGGGGGAATTCCGGCTCGCGCGGCCTCGTGCGGCAAAGAGGTCGACCGGCTCGATTCAACAGGTCAGCCACGTTTCGCTGACGGGTCTGGAAATCGAAAGCACGGGCGGTCAACTCGAACGCCACGTCGGCGATTGTCCGCCAGGAGTCACGATCAGTCAGTGCCCGCCCGAGCCGCGTTGGGCCGCACCGTGTCCCAACCCGTTCGCGCCGGGCATGGTCGGCTGTCAGTGCGAGACCACGCTCTTTATGGAAAAGTATCCGGACGAATATCTGTGTGATGGCGGCGACCGCGCGCTGCCCGTTCACTACGACCAATTCAACCGGCAGGGACTCGACACGGAAGACACGATTGCCGAGTTCACCGATCACCGAGGCAAGAACCGCGTGAAGGCCTCGAACCGCGTCTGCGTCTACGCGCCACGATTCTCGACCGTGCGAACGGTCAGCCGTCCATATGAGGACTCGCATCTGAATCGGGTCGCCGATGTCGATCACTCGGCAGGCACGAACGCGATGCACACTCGGTTGACGGCGTCGCTGCATGTGAAGCAAGAGATGACCGGTGGCGTTCTCATGCGATCGCGAGCCGGTGGCCTCGAAAGCGAACAGCTTGAGGGCGATGTCTTGCAGATTAAGCAGCTCGCCATTCACGAGAAGCTGATCAACGTCTATCAGGATTTGAGCTTCGTCGAATTCGGGAAGGTCGAGCGAAGCGAACTTGCTCGGTTGAACTTCGGCATCGAATCAGGACTGACTTGGTCACGTGAAGAGTACCCCGTGATCCAAGGTAAACTCGACTCGGCGCTGGAAGGTGTCTACGAGGCTCACGTCGCCACGATCGTCGGCATCGACGACAAGAAGTCCGACGAACCGGGCAAACTGCGGATCGTCAAACTCGCCGACAAGAACACCGCTCAGACAGGCGATGTCATCGAGTTCACGCTCCGCTACGACAACCTCGGTCCGAACGCGGTCCACCACGTCCGCATCGTCGATAACCTGACGCCGCGATTGCTCTACGTGGATGACAGTGCGACCTCGGATCGCGACGGTCGCCTCGTCGTGGAAGACAACGGCGAAGGAAGCCTCGTCCTCGCTTGGGAACTGACCGCCCCGCTCCAACCGAATACCGGTGGCGTCGTCACCTTCAAAGCCAAAGTACGGTAGAGACAAGGCGAGCGGCAGTACTTTTCTTACCGTAGCCACGTTCGCCAGAAACTGGGACCTACACTCTGGCGAGTGTAGCTACGGGTAAATTAAGACCTGCCATTCGCCTCAAGCTGTTGAGAGGCGTGATCAAGGTCTCATACAGGCGGAAGTCACGGCAGCAATTCTTCCTCGACGGCGGCGTCGGCCTTGGCGGAGGGATTCGGAGACTGAGCGGCTCCGAACTGCACGATCATCACCATGACCAGCACGCCGAGCAGTGCAAAGACCTGCGTCAAAGTGACCACCTCGCTGAATGCCCAGCCCCAGAGAACGGCTCCCAGTGGAGTCAGGTTGATGGTCATCGTGGCGAACAACGATCCCTGTTCACGCACGAGCTTGTTGAACAGGAATGTGGCCAACCCGGTCCCGACGACACCCAGCACGGCCACCGCGGCTAGTGCGGTTCCCCAAGGAGCCGTGGCATCGACGGGAGGTCGGCCGACGATCCAGGACAGTGGCAACAACACGCACGAGTTGGACGCGAGACAGAGCAGCGTCAATTCGAGCGGCGGCAAGTGCTTGAGCGTCCGCTGAATCAGACAGTTGGCGATCGAGTATCCGAGCGGCACGCTCATCGCCAGAGCCAGCTCAAACAGTGGGATTGCCCGCCCAATGCCGTCGCGCATCAAGATCACCAAGAAGATCAACGCGCCCAACACACCGAAGCCCTGCCGAACGGTGGGCCAATGTCCCAGCATTGGGATCGCGACGAGCAGGGTCAGCAACGGAGTGAACCCGACTGACATCCCCACCAGTCCGCCGCCGATTCGTTCGACCAGCCACGGTTGTAGTGAGTGTGGCCAAGTGAAGCCCAACGCCACAACAACGCTCAACGGCAGGACATCGCGCAGGGTGACGGTAAACTTCCGCCGCGCGAGCAAGAAGACCAGCAACAGCACCACCGCGCCGCCGATGGCGCGCCCGGCCCCGATCTCGATTGGCGTGAGGCAGGGCGAGGAGAGCTTCATCAGCATGAAGCTGCTGCCCCAGATCACACAGACCAAACTGAACAAGACGTAGGGCATCGCGCGGTTGCTTACCAGCCTGTTGAAAACAATGTAGGACGGGCACTCCTGCCCGTCTTCCGTGTTGAAAACCGACGGGCAAGAGTGCCCGTCCTACGTTCATTCAACAGCGTCTTTGACGTCAGGTGCTGGCTTTGGCTCGCAAGGAACCGCTGCGATAGGCGTCGGCCATGGCGAGCGGGATCTCGGCTTCGGCCAGCACGACCTTGGCTTGGTTCTCGACGGTGAGTGCCTTCATTTCCTGTTCGGCCGCCACGGCGCGGGCTCGACGTTCTTCGGCCTTGGCGCGGGCGATACGCATGTCCGCCTCGGCTTGATCGGCCTGTAGTCTCGCCCCGACGTTCACACCCACATCGATGTCGGCGATGTCGATTGAGACGATTTCATAGGCCGTCTGAGAATCGAGACCCTTGTCCAACACCGTCTTCGCAATCAGCATCGGGTTCGCCAGCACTTCGGCATGCGTCGCACACGAACCGATGGCCGACACGATCCCTTCATTGACGCGTGCCACGATCGTTTCTTCCGTCGCACCGCCGATCAGTTGCGCGAGATTGGTCCGCACGGTGACCCGCGCCCGCGCCTTCAATTGGATGCCGTTCTTGGCGACGCCGTCGAGTGTGTTCCGACCGAAGGACTTTGGATCGGGACAGTCGATCACCTTGGGATTAACGCTCGTTTGAACCGCTTCCAATACGTTGCGTCCCGCCAGATCAATGGCCGACGCCGTGTTCCAGTCCAGCGTGATCTTGGCACGATGCGCGATGATCAGCGCTCGCACGACATTGCGAATATTGCCGCCCGCCAAGTAGAGCGCTTCCAGTCGCTCGGTGGTGACCTCACGCAATCCCGCCTGCACGGCCATGATTTTGGCATCCACGATCGAGGTCGGGTTGACCTTCCGCAGCGACATGAACAACAGCGCGAACGGCCCGATCTTGGCTCGCGTCACGAAGGCTCGCAGCCACAGTTTGAAGTACGCCGCGAACACGGCCACCACGATGATCGCCACCAGCGAGCCGAATCCGACGCCAATGATGATCAAAATCTGCAACGCATCTTTGTTCATGGTCTGTCTCCATAGTTGCCGTCCCACCGCCAACACATGCTGTTTGTCGGACACGTCCGACAAGCGTCTCGAACGCTGCGGCCCGGATTCTAAGCACGCCCTCCGGGCGGGTCGAGCGACTATGGCGACCTCATGAAGTCCGGTTCACAAAGCAAACCGCTTGTTGAGCCAGCGTAGAGTAAGCCTCTGGCTTGCTCGTTCGCTCGTGGCAAAAAACGGGCAAGCCAGACGCTTACCCGACGTTTGCCACAGGCTATCAAGCGGGACTTCGGTCTCTGCCCATCGTGGGTCTCTGCCAATCGTGCGTCCCTACTTCGCCCCTTTGAAAATCTTGCGGTCGAGACGCGGGATGTAGAGCGTCCAGTGAGAGCCGCTGTTCGGGTCGTCTTGGATCGAGCGGAAGAACTCGTGCAGCTTGGCGTCGAGGTTATCGAGTTGGTGCAGAGCGACCGCTTCGGGAGTCATCGGCAAACGCGGGCTGCCGAACTCATACGTGCCGTGATGGCTGACGATCATGTGCTTCAACCGCCACGCGAGTTCGTTGTCGAAGCTGCCGCCGGTGAGTTGCTCGAACTGGCGAATCTTCTCGGACAGCATCTCCACGCCGATCACGAGATGTCCGAGCAGTTGGCCTTCATCGGTGTAGACGAAGCCCGCTTCGACATTCAGTTCGCGCACCTTCCCGATGTCGTGCAGGAAGACTCCAGCCAGCAACAGTTCCACATCGAGATCGACGTAGACCTCGCAAATCTTCTTCGCGACCTTCATCAGCGAAACCATGTGTTCGACCAAGCCGCCGCGATAGGCATGGTGGGCTTTCACACCGGCCGGCGTCTCGGCCAGTACCTTCATCAGCCCATCATCCAAGAGGAAGCATTCCATCAATGTGCGGAGTTGCGGATGCTCGAATGCGAGCAGGATCGCCCGCAGTTCGGCCAGCAGTTCTTCGACCTTGGCGGAATTCATCGACTCAAAATCGGCGGGATCGGTACTCGATGCGGCCACGTTGTCGATGTAAGTCAGGATGAGCTGCAACGTCCCCTGATAGAGCTGCACCTTCCCCTTGATCCGCACGAACCCGCCCGTCTGAATGTGCTGACACGACTCTTCCGTGACGTTCCACATCCGGCCATTCAGGACGCCGGTTTTGTCCCGGAGATCGACATTGAGATAGAGCGCCGCGTTGCGGTTCGCTCGCAACTGCTTGTCGGCCACGAGAAACACTTCATCGACGACATCGCCATCCTTGAGATCAGTTACAAAACGGCGAGTCATGGGCGAAGTCCAGTGCGAGAAAAGTGACATCAAAGCGGCGCGGGATTCTAGGAACGCCCCGAGGGGGTCACAAGGAACGTCGTCGAGGGTGCAGGGCCAATGCCTGTTGAAGTCGGAACAGGTCGGTGTCCACGTCCCTTCCGCTGGAGGTGACTCGCAACCCTTCATCAACGCGCGCACGCCGGATAGACTCCCGCCCTTCAATCGCCTTCCCCACTGAAAGGAGTCGCCCGTGCGCTGGTCTCAAACGTTGATCCCGACCATGAAGGAAATCCCGGCGGATGCCGAGGTTCCCAGCCATCAACTCATGCTGCGCGCCGGGATGATCCGGCAGCTCATGGCGGGAGCGTACACGTACCTGCCGCTCGGTCTGCGGGCGCTCAAGAAGGCCGAGGCGATCGTTCGCGAAGAGATGGACGCGGCGGGCGGGATCGAGATCTTCATGCCGGCCCTGCAGCCGATCGACCTGTTTGAGCGAACGGGGCGCAAGACGGCGTTTGGCAATGTCCTCATCAACTTCAACGTGAAGCGGGGCGACCGACAGGTCCATCTAGCGCTCGGGCCGACGCACGAAGAGGTCGTGACGGATCTCGTATCGAAGCTCATCAGCAGCTATCGCCAGATGCCGATCACGCTCTATCAAATCCAGACGAAGTTCCGGAACGAAGAGCGGCCGCGGTTCGGCATCCTTCGTACCAGCGAGTTCCTGATGAAGGATGCGTATAGCTTCCACTCGTCGTTCGAATCGCTGAACGAGACGTATCAGAAAATGTATCGCGCGTACTGCCGCGTCTTCTCGCGCTGCGGCTTGGATTACCTGCCGGTTGAGGCCGAGAGCGGTCCCATCGGCGGAGACGGTTCGCACGAATTCATGATCCCCGCCGCGAACGGTGAGGACCAGATCGTCTACTGCAAACAGACGGGCTATGCCGCGAACTGCGAGCGGGCCGAGACCGGCCGCAAGCCTCCCGTCATCGCTGCGTCGCCTGACGCCAAGCCGATTGCGAAGGTTCACACGCCGCAGGCTGGCAGCATCGAGGCGGTCTGCAAGCTGTTGAAGTGCAAGCCGCACAAGATGGTCAAGACGTTGATCTTCGTCGCCGACGGCAAGCCGGTCGCGGTCCTTGTGCGAGGCGACCACGAAGCCAATGAAGGAAAGATTCGCCGCGCGCTCAAAGCAACCACGCTGGAGCTGGCCGATCCCGACGTGATCCTGCAAGTGACCGGAGCACCCGTCGGTTTCGCAGGGCCGGTCGGGATCAAGTGCCCCGTGATCGCCGACCACGACGTGCCGCTGATCGTCAATGCGATCACCGGCGCGAACGAGGCCGACCAGCACTACGTGAACGTCAACGTGGCGACGGACTATCAGCTCGGCACGACGCACGATCTGCGCAATGCCACCGGAGGCGATCCGTCTCCGCGCGGCGAGGGAACATTGGAGCTGGTTCACGGCATCGAAGTCGGTCACGTCTTCAAGTTGGGGACGAAATACAGCGCCTCGCTCGATGCGTTGTTCGACGACGAGAAAGAGTTCCGTCAGCCGATCATCATGGGCTGCTACGGCATCGGCGTGAACCGCATCCTCGCGGGTCTGGCCGAGACGAAGCACGATGAAAACGGACTGATCTGGCCGCTGGCGATCGCTCCGTATGAAGTGATCCTCAGTGCGCTCGATGTGACCGACGCGAACACGCTCGCCGCATCAGAAGCTCTCTACGCAGACCTCAAGGCGGCGAAGGTCGATGTCCTCTTGGATGACCGCGACCAACGCCCCGGCGTGAAGTTCAAAGACGCCGACCTGATTGGCATCCCACTGCGAGTGAACGTCGGCGGCAAGGGCCTCAAGGAGGGAGTCGTGGAACTCAAGTGGCGCAACGAAAAAGACGCCACCAAAGTCCCCGTCGCCGATGCCGCGCGCGTTATCCAAGAACATCTCGCCGCACGCCGCATCGAAGAGGCGGCTCGCGTCCCAGCGTGATCTGTTGCTGAATCGTCGTTTAACCGCGTGGGGCGTTTCCCACGCGGTTACCCTGCCGTGACACAAAGTGAGTCTTTTCCGAGCGGGGCGGCGTCAGCCCCCCGGTTCTTCCCAAGAGGGCTTACGCCCAAAAACCGGGGGGGGGCTGGCGCCCAATGGCACTCACTTTGAGCGGCACGGCGCTAGCCGCCGGTAAACGGAGTTGCGTTTCCAAGCAAAGAACCGGCGGCTAGCGCCGTGCCGCTCACGGAGTGAATGACAAAGTGAGTGCCATTGGGCTGACGCCGCCCCGCTCAGAAATCTCATCACTGACCGCGCGAGGTAGAAACGACATTTACATCTGACCGCACAAGATTCAACTTCTCTACATTTTGAGGCCACGTTCATGACTACCGCTTCCAGCGATATCACTCTCCCGATGATGCGTGAGCATCTTTACAGCGCCGTGGTCAGCGATGCTCTCGACGGGCTGGGCTTCAAACACCAGTCGCCTCGGTTGCAGTTCAATCCGTACACAGGGAACAGCCTGTTGGTCGGACGCTGCAAGACGACACTGTGGGTTGATATGGCGCACGTCGATCCGAGTCCGTATGAGTTGGAACTGAAGGCGGTCGATGCCTGTCAGCCTGATGACGTGTTGATCGCGGCAGCGGGCGGTTCGATCCGGTCGGGCATCTGGGGTGAGTTGCTCACGACGGCGGCCAAGAACGGCGGGTGTGTCGGTGCGGTCGTGGATGGCGCGATCCGCGATGTCGCGAAAATTCGGACGATGAACTTTCCGGTTTATGCCCGCGCGACCTGTGTCTATGACAGCCTCAACCGTCAACGCGTTGTCGATGCCGATGTGTCGGTCGAGATCGACGGCGTCGTGTTCTCACCGGGCTGCTTGGTCTTCTCTGATGAAGACGGTGTGGTCGTCGTTCCGCGTGAAGTCGAAGCGGAAGCGATCCGTCGCGCGTGGGACAAAGTTCACGCCGAGAATGTCGTCCGCGACGCCATCCGCGCCGGCATGAAATCGGTCGCCGCGTTCGAGAAGTACGGCGTGCTGTGAACAGAACGCGATGAAGACGGCCGAACACGGATCTTCGCTAATTCAAATCAGTGAAGATTAGCGAGGATCAGCGTTCCCGTTTTTTCACGCCGGCACCGCCGACTTTTCGGCGAAGCGGTCGAAGGCTCGCTCGCGTTCATCGCGCGTTTCGAAGTGGACTCGTCGGAGCAGTTGCTCTTGGGCGGGAGTCAGTTCGATGTTGCGACGTTCCATTGCGGCGCGGGCGGTGGCGAGGCCCTTCTCGAACGGATAGCCGTCGATCAAGTCGCCGTGCCAGATGCGCGAGTACGACGGGACGTGCTTCGGCAGCAGCTCGCCATCGGGCAGGATCAGGCACATCACGCCGACTGACGTTCCCGTGTTGAACAGGCTGCCGATGGCCGTCTTCGTGTGGTCACCGATGAAGCAGCCGACCTTCATCTCGCCCGAGTCAATCGACACACCGGACAGCGGCACCTTCACGACCGAGTAATCGTTTTTGAGATCACTGTTCGTGGTGAGCGCACCGAGGTTGACCCACGGACAGACGTAACTGTGTCCCAGAAAGCCGTCGTGATACTTGTTCACGTAGCCGTGCAGGATCGCCTCTTCGATCTCACCACCAACGCGACAGACGGGACCGATGCTCGTCCCTTCGCGGACGTTCGCGCGGAAGAGTTGCGACTTGCGGCCGACGTGACACGGTCCTTCCAGTCTCGTGAAGGCTTGAATCATCGCGCCGGCTTCGATCGAGACCGGTCCCTTGCGCGCATCGATCACAACGAACGGGTCGATGCTGGCGGAGGGATCGACGAACACGTTGTTCACGTCACCGAGAACGGCGACTTGCGGCCCCAACTCCGCAGCCTTCGACGGCCCGAAGTCACGCGCAGCGAAGTCGGCTCGCAGTTGATCGGCGTTGTGATGGATCAAGTCCCACGGGTAACGAGCGAGCGTCCCCGGCACCGAGACTCGTCGCCGCGTGCGTGCGATTTGCGAGAGGGCATCGTCCCAGTTGTCGCCCGTCAGTAAAGCCACTTCCAACGGGTCGAGTGTGAGGAACACGACCGTGCCGTCGATCACTCCCGCCGCATCGGGATCACAGAGCGGCAGTGTTTTGGGATCAGCCAACCAACGCCCATTGAGTAGCAGCGTCGGGCCACCTCGCAGCCAGCTCAATTCGTTGACGTGCGCCTCGGGATGCTCTTCGCGATAGACGGCCCTCAGTGAATCACGAACAAAGACGCCCCAGTCGTCCACGGGCAACGAACGCACCGCGCGTTCTCGCGCCGAGAACTGTCCGCACAACAACTCGAACACCGGTCGCAGCAGCGCGATCGGAGCGAAGTCCGGCGCAGCGTGATCCTCAAACAAAGCCACTCGCATGACGAACGTCCCTTCCTTGGAACAGTCGCAGCCGCCAAAGCAGACGACTGGAGGGCGGGAATCTAATCGCCATCCAATTTCGAGTGAAGACCGCTTCGCGCCGATCACCGTTCCTCGAAGTCCGGCTTGCGGACGACCGGCCACAAATCTTTCACACAAAGTGGACGAGTCACTCCGTGACTCGACGATTCCGGCCACGGAGTGACCGGTCTACTCACTTTTGTCGCGCGCCGACGAAAGCCGAACTTCGGCCCATCAACCGTAGAGCTTGTTGGCTTCGGCGTGGTCGATCTTGCGGGCTTTGATTCGTCCGCCGGAAAGCTTCTCGCCGTCGGGGTCGATGTACACGCGGCCCGTTCGGCCCGGCACGACGCTCATAACATGGATGTTGAAGATGAACGAGGCATCACTCGTCGCCTGAAACCAGTGGACGTTGTCCTTGATGTCGGAGAGCGTCGAGAACGTCCCCGGTCCAAATGCCTTGTCGATCGTCGGCTTGACGATCATGTGCTTGACTTCGTCTTCCAGCCGGTCGTAGTGGCGTCCGCGGAAATCACCCTTCAGGATCAGGAACGCGGTGGCCATGTTGTCGTGTCCGTGTGGCACGACCGAACGGTCCTTGTTCAACGCGAAGACCTGATGCCCGAACACGAGGTTGGTCGGCAAGCCCTCGACCTGCGGCAGCTTGGCCTTCAAGCTTAGTTCGCCCCGCTCTTGCGGCTTGATCCCGGCCGTGAGCTTTTCAAAGTCGATGAACTTCAGCAGTTCGGGCAGGTCCACTTTGCCGAAGAGTTGTTCGACCTGCTTCTGCCACGCCAACGGATCGAGTTTTCTTCCTTTCAGATCGAGGCTCATTGAGTTGAGTTCCGCGAGCCACTTCGCCGCGATCGGCTTCACTTCATCGGCGAAGGCGTCTCCCGAGAATAATGTCTCCAGCAGTGACCACGTCAGCAGCGATCCGAGTGTCTGCTGTTGAAAGGAACGGCGAGAAATCGTGTCCATCATTCAGAGTCCTTGTGGGTGAAGCGAAAACGGAGGCGATCGAAGTCGGCGAGAGTCTATCAACTCGGGCGTTTCCATCGCACCACCGACCGGGCCATCGCTTTGTTGGGCCTGCAAATCCTGTAGGGTGGAACCAGCGGCGCTTCGCCGCGCCGGCCCACCATGATCGATCGGCGATTCTCAAAGGTGGGCCGGCGCGGC
>CAMAYU010000091.1 GCA_945862235.1 Schlesneria paludicola DSM 18645 | reverse complement strand
ATACTCATACCCCCGAACCCCAAACGTGTGATACAACAAACTCGTGGACATGCCGACTCCTGTGATCTGGTGGATTGTTTCCTAACCCCAAATCACAACGGCAGGTCCACACTCTCTCAACCCTCAGCACGCATCTCCCCGATGAACCGGATTTTCGCAAATCGGCAGCACGGCCATTTCCGCGAGTTTTGTCAGTTTTTTCTGTGGATTTTGGTAGCTAAAGCGCTAGCGGGCATGATTGGAATCGAGTTGACGTTAACTCAAACGTCGATTTCTAAAATAAAACATAAATGAGGTGTTGGCGTGAAAACGGCGTCCAGTAAGCCGGAAGCTGACGGGCCGAAGCACGATAAACTGCTTGTCGGCTGATCGAAGCGTATCTGCTGCGTCCGCACTTGAAAGATCTGGAGAACTTCCGGGCCTCGAACGGCAACGTCACGCTCGATGCTGCGGTGTTGAGTTCCGACGACAGGCAGCGGGTGCGATTGTGGAAGGAAGGCAAGGAAGACTCGCCACTGGACTCTAAAAGTCCGCACTGGATGACGATTCGCATGGTCGGCAACGACGGTGAACCATCCAAAGACTTTCCACTGAGGAACGGCGTCTTCGAGATGCAGTTGCCGAAGGTATTCTTCGTGGGCAATTCGAAGTCGATCGCGGTGAACGGGGTCGACTTCTCCTGAACTTGATTCGGGGTATGTTTCAGACTGGAGTTGCGATGAGTTTAGTCGTTGATGTGATCTCCGACGTGATCTGCCCGTGGTGCTACATTGGCGAACGACGGCTGGAAACGGCCATCGCTGCCCTTGAAGGACAACACGATGTTCAAGTGCGATGGCATCCATTTCAACTCAATCCGACGATGCCAAAGGAAGGTGTCAGTAGCAGGGAGTATCGCATCCAAAAGTTTGGCAGTTGGGGGCGGTCGCAGGAACTAGACGCCAACGTGATTTGTCGCCACCGTTCCGGAAGACTTTGATCTGCGGACCTACTTCGGCAACGCCTGGGCCGTCTTTCGTGGTGACCAGTCCTATGACATCGAACTCAAGTTCAAGCCGACTGCTGCCAAGGTCGTGACCGAGACTATCTGGCACCATACTCAAAAAGCGAGCACTCACAAGGACGGCAGCCTGACCCTTAGCTTTCAGGTCGATGGCCTGATTTCCGCCAGCAGTTTCAATCCGCCATGCCCGAGACGCTTGGCCTCGCGACCAGCCACCCACCGGCGTTGCTGCTCGTCCAAGCGGCTCAGCAACAGATTGAGTTGCCGATGATCGTCGCGATCCGCATGGTCACCCGCCCGACAGGCCGCACAGCCACACTCGTGAACCGCCAATTCCGTTGCCATCGTTCGGCCCCCTTCCTTGGAGTCGCCGATAGTCTACTTCAGACCGCACAATTCACGAATCAGTTCTTGGACGGGTTCTTAGCACAGAGGAGATGAGCTCCACCTGAATGGCTTGAAGGCGATTTCAGAAACAGCGACAGCAATCCGAGTCGTCCTTCTGCAGCAATAGGGGGATCTCGAGGAAGGATCGACATGTCGAAATGACATTTTGTAGTCGGCGTTGGAGTCTGTGACAAAAAATGATGTAACCTCGTCGAGTTGATGTTCAAGTAATACTTGAGCTAACATCAGCGATCACTTATTCCAAAGATGTGCCGATTCAAGGAACGTTTCCCGAAATCACTCCGGTTGGACTTCCCCTTCGGTTTTTGTAAAGGAGCAGCGTGTGAGGCCAAGGCTTCCGTCAGCGGTCACGGTGGGTTTCCTTGTGGCGTGTTCGTCTCTGGTGAGCACCGCGTCGGGAAGTGACTTGGATCGAATCATTTTCCAGGCAAACGAGAGTTTGTCGGTGGGACGACGAATCGAACCGACGCCCGTGGTGGATGACTCCGTTTTTCTGAGGCGGGTCTATGTCGATTTGATCGGACGGATACCGACCGAGGCGGAGGTAACTGACTTCGCCACCTGGCCTGCCGAGGGTCGCCGACAGAAACTGATCGATCACCTGCTGAAAGACGATCGGTTCTCAGATCGCTGGACAATCTTCTTCGCCGACATGCTGCGGTTGCGGTCTGGGGCGACGGGTGGAGCGGCGCTGATCGCCTACGTCCACAATGCCGTCAAGACCGGGATGCCTTACGACGAATTGAGTCGTCGGTTGATTTCCTCGAACGGCAAGGCGGGGCGAGTTCCCGAGGTCGGTTTCGTGCTGGGTGACGACGCCGATCCGCTGGCGATGGCCAGCGTGACCTCGCAGGTGTTTCTGGGGGTTCACATTGGGTGTGCCCAGTGTCACGATCACCCGTTCGATGTCTGGAAACGCCGTGACTTTTACGACATGGCGGCGTTCTACGGAAAGACGCGTCGGTACGAGAGCCAGCTCACCAAGATCGTGTATGCGACGGAGATGGACCAGACTACGATCCTGTGGCCACCGGAAGGTGTGGGACCAGCGGCGGATCGCAAACCGATTCCCGCCAAGTTCCCGTTCCCGATTGATGAATCGAACGAGACGCCCGGTTACATCAAGCGTCTCTCGGCGACTCGGGCTGCGAAGATTGCGGCCATTCCCGTGGTAGACAAACGCCCGTCCGTTGACGACCTGCTGGACAGTGTTTCGGACAAAGTCGCCAAAGCCACGACAGGCAAGCTGGCAGAAGAGTTGGCCCTCGCCGATTCCAAACGCGATATCCGGAAGATCGACGTCCAGAAGGGACTCTACAAGCCGAGTGAGTTGCGCGAGCAGTTGGCAGCCAACGTCACCGACCCGCGTAACAAGTACTTCTCGCGCGTCCTGGTCAACCGGGTTTGGAAGACGCTGATTGGGCGCGGGTTCGTCGAGCCTGTTGATGATTTCCGCGCCGACAACAAGCCGGTCATGCCCGCCGCACTCGACTATCTGGCCGAAGAGTTCGTCGCGAGCGATTACGATCTGCGAACTCTGGTGCGGCTCATCGCCAGCAGTGATGCCTATCAGCGAGGCCACGCTCCCGCGAACAGCGACGAATCGACTCGCGTTCAGTTAGAAACTCAACTCCTCGCCACGCCAGTCCGGCGCATGATTGCCGAGTCGCTTTACGACAGCGTTGTCACGGCGGGGCACTTGTTCGAGCCCAAGCACAGTCCCGGCAAGAATGAGCGCACGATCCGGGATATCGTCCGTGTCCCCAAAGGCTCCAAGCCCGGAGACGTGAGCAAACCGATTAACCTCGCCCCGCAGAAGGGTGGTGCCATGACGGCCATGTCTCGCGGAGATGCCACGGCCGGAGAGAGCGCCAGTGGTTATGGCTTGGAGGCGGCTATCGAACTCGACTTCACATCGCTCTTGAAAGAGCAGGGTGATGAGGAAGAAGTCGCGCTCGATGAGATGAAGGCAGTGTCGAAGGAAGAACTCGAAGCCCAACGGATGATGCAACAGCGAATGATGCGGAACTCGACGGAGTACGAAGAAAAAGTGGTCACCCGTGTGGTGGATGACAATCCGGTCTTCAACTCCTCGCTGAGAATGCAGTCACCCGCGCCCGAGGGACACTTCCTGCGAGTGTTCGGCCAGCCGAATCGTTCGGACTTGGGCGATTTGCGGGACGACAGTGCCTCCATGCGGCAGGCCCTGATGATGCTCAACGGACGCCTCAGCCACGAAGCGGCCCGAGTCGGTGATCTCGAACCGATCTATCCGCTGATGCAAGGGAAGTCGGCCAATCTGGATGAGGCCGTTCGGTTGGCCTATCGCGAAATCCTGACCCGCAATCCCACTGCCGAAGAACTGACCGACGCCAAGACCATCATCGCCGAAGGTGCCAGCGCCTTGGATGGGATGGCCGACCTCCGCTGGATTCTGATGAACTGCAATGAATTCCGTTTCCTGCCTTAGCCCGAACATTTAGGGTGCGTGAAGTCTTCGGAATGCACCGGATAGAAATGGGACTTTCCCATGACGGTGCGTTCCGAAGACTTCACACACCCTACGGCTCGACGCCGATTCGATTACCTCAAACTGTCCGATTGAAAGGGAGTCTTTCCATGCTCACCGGTTGCCGCGATTACCAACTTTCTCGTCGTGCGTTCATGGGTGCCAGTAGCGCGACACTGCTGGGGATGAGTGTGAAGGGCCTGCTGGCCGCATCGGGCAAGGACCATGAGGCTCAGGCCGAGCATGTGATCCTGTTTTGGAACGGCGGCGGGATGTCGCACATCGACACGTGGGATCCGAAGCCGGGTCGGCCGACCGGAGGTGACCTCAGCTCGATCAAGACGAGTGCTCCGGGAGTTGAAATCTCGGAAATCTTTCCCGGGTTGGCCGACCAAATGCACCACTGTGCTTTGATCCGCTCGATCGCGGGGACTCAGGGCGATCACGGGCGGGCGACGCATCACGTTCAAACCAGCTACCTGCCGTTCCCAAACCTTGTCTATCCGGGCATGGGATCGGTCGTCACGCACGAACTGCCCAATCTCGGAGAACTGCCCGCGTACATCAGCATCAGCGGGCAGGCTCCTCGCGCCGGGTATCTCGGGCAGAAGTGTGAGGCGTACTACGTTTCCAATCCGGGCGACAAGGATCCGTATCTGGCCTTCCCCGAAGGGATCGCCGAGGTTCGTGGAAACAAACGACTCGAAACGCTAGCCAAGTACAACCAACGCTTCACGGGAAACAGCACGGACTCCCGTCTGCGTGCGACCGAGACTTCCATCGAAGAGGCCGTGACGCTGATGCGCAGTCCGGCGCTGGAAGCCTTCGAGTTTTCCAAGGTGTCGCCCAAGACACTCGATCGATACGGCAAGACTCCGTTCGGTCGTGGTGCCCTGCTGGCGAAGCGGCTCGTGGAGAAGGGCGTTCGTTTCGTACAGGTCAATCGTGGCGGATTCGACACCCACACGGCAAACTTCCCGGCGATGCGCGATCACGGTGAGATCATGGACCCCGCGTTGGCTTCGCTCATCAGCGACCTCGCGGAAACGGGGATGCTCAAGAAGACGCTGGTCATCATGCTGAGCGAATTCGGTCGGACGCCGCGCATCAACAAGGACGCGGGTCGCGATCACTGGGCCTCGGTCTTCAGTTGCTTCCTCGCGGGAGGCGGTATCAAGGGAGGCACGGTCTACGGCTCGTCGGACGAAGATGGTGCCGAGGCGAAGGATCAACCCGTGAAGGTCCAGGACATCCATGCCACGATCTGTCATGCCCTCGGGATCAACCCGAACAAGGACGTCATGACGCCGCTGGCCCGCCCGATGAAACTGGTCGATCAGGGGACTCCGATCACGGGTCTGTTCGGCTGAGTCGGTTCGCGACAATCGTGAGGACGGGTGATCGTGCCCGCCCTCTTGTTGTTGTTGTTGTTGTTGGGATCCAGTAACTGATTGTCGCAGGCAGGACGCCCGCTTTCTGACAACGACGGTGTGATCTTCCGACCACGGATTGTTCGGCGATCTCGAAATGGTGCAGGTCGGGGTCAGGCACTCCAAACTTCAAACGGCAGCGGAATGATGCGTGAGCTGCGAATCACGTTCTCTGCCGCTGCCGTTTGAAGTTTGGAGTGCCTGACCCCTCATGTGGCATGGGTTCGACGGACGGTTGGTGAACAGAGGATCGACTCCGAATGCTCAAGGCTTTTTGCGTTTGTGTGGGTGGCGTGTTGCTGTGCGGGACTCAGGCGTTGGCTCAGGCCCCCGCTACTCCCGCAGCCCCGGCCGATCCGGGTGCGGCTGCAGTGCGCGGCTCGATCGTCGAGGATCGTGCGGCGAAGAAGTTGATCGAGGCGGGCGACGCGCGGCTCGATGCCAACGAGGCGACCAAGGCGGTTGAGATCTGGAAGTCGGTCATCGAACGGTATCCGCGCAGCCGACTCCGCTTCGACGCCCATTTGAAACTCGGCAACTATTTCCTCGATCGCGAGCGGGTCTACGATCGCGCGCGGGTCCATTTTGAAGCCGCCGCCGTCGAAGAGAACTCCAGTGAGGAACAGCGTGCCGAGGCGACGTTGAAGTTGGGGGTCTGCTTCTATCACGCCCGCAACTTTGGCAAGTCGTTTCAGGTGATGCGGGATGTCATCGAAAAGTTTCCGGTCAGCCCGCAGGTGAATGAGGCGTACTACTACATCGGTCTCGGACACTTTCAACTCGGCCATTACAGCCGCGCGATCCAGGCGTTGGAGAAGGTCGGGACGACCTTCTCCGGTGAGGTTGGCAAGGCGGAGAAGTTGGAGGCGGGCAAACGCCTGTTCGTGCGGATCGAGGACGCGGACCTCGCCGTGCTGGAACCGAATCAGGCGGTCAAGGTGACGTGCAAGGCGACGAGCGGCGATGAGGAAACGGTCGATTGTTTCCCCGTCGGCCGCAACGTGCGACTGGTCGTCGGATCGGTGCCGACTCGACTGGGCAATCCCGCTCCCAACAATGGCACGCTGGAGATCCACGGCGGCGACAAAGTGCAGGTCAAGTACACCGACGAACACACGGCGGACAAAAAGCTGAACGCGAACGTATTGAAGGAGGTGACCGTCGTCGGCACGGCGATGGCCTCGATCACCGACGGCGCGTTCTCGGAAACGGTCAACGGCGCGGTGCTCGGCAAGGGAGTCAACCTGCGGATCATCGATGCCGACGGCGATGTCTCGGCCAATGCCGATCGCATCGCGGCCACAATCCAGTTGTATCGCCTCAAGACGGATGAAGAGCTTGAGACGGAGGCCATCGCGCGCACCAAGCTGCCTGCCGCGGCCGAACCGCCCGCCGCAGTGAAGAAGCCGGGCGACGCTGCGCCTGCTGTCGTCGTCCCCGAGATCGATCACTGGAAGCTGGTCGATTCCGTCAAGGTGACGCTGACGGAAACCAAGCCTCAAGCCATCGCGACCGATCGACCGGCCGTTACCAAATCATCTCCCGAACAACCGCCGGCTGCTGCTGACTCCGCGACGGCGAAGTTAGCAACGGCCGCGAGTCCCGATTCCGCGAACGTGACCGTCGATGACAAGTCGATCCATTCGGGAGTCTTTCAAGCGACGGTCTCGCTGGCGAAGGCCGACACGATCATTCCGAACGATGACATTCTTCAGGCGCTTCCCTCCGACGAAGTGCGGTTGATCTATCTCGACGAGGTTCACAGCAAGGAGGGGACGCGGCAGGTGCAGGCGGTCGCCCGGTGCCTCGAAGGAAACATCGGCGGCGTCCGAGTGACGAAGGCCGAGATCTCCGATCAGGAATTGAAGATCCAGACGCAACTCCGCACGGCCGACGCGCTGACTCAAATCGCCAACCGCTACAAGGAATTTGGACTGCACGCGAAGGCGGCCGAGAAGTACGCGCAGGCTCTCGCCGTCTGCGAAGAGGTCGCCGACGATGCCCGTCGTCTGAAGGGCAGTCTGCTCGAACAACTCTACGTGCAGTTGTGGAACATCTACTTCGCGATGGACAAGCTGGAGTTGTCCGCCGCGATGTGCGAACGGTTGCAGAGCGAGTTCCCGAACAGCGGCTTTGTCGATGATGCGCTGCTGCGTCTGGCCGAGGTCGCGCGGAAGCAGGGGAACCTCGAACGGGCGATCGGCGTCTACAGCCGACTGGTGGCCATGCAGACCAGCCAGCTTCGGGGTGAGGCCCAGTTTGGCGTGGCCGAATGCTACGAGGTCATGGCCGGGAAGGTTCAGGGCGAGGCGGCCGCTCAATTGCGGGACCGTTCGTTCCAGGAGTTCAAGCGGGTCTACGATCAGTTCCCGGAAAGCGGTCGCGTCGGCGAGGCGGTCGCGAAGATGGCCAACTACTACTACATCCAGAAGGACTATGCCCGGGCGATCGACACGTTTGAAACGGTCCTCAACAACCAACCCGACGCGAAGTTCCTCGACGTGATCCTGTTCAACTACGGACGCTGCCTGTTCCGCATGGACCGCAAGGCGGACGCCCAGCGACGGTTCGAGCAGTTGATCAGCGAATTCCCCGAAAGCCCGCTCGCCGCCGACGCCAAGAAGATTTCCGAAGCGCTCGCGAAGTCGGACAAATGATGTTTGGCGAGTAGGGTGCGTGGAGTCTTCGGAACGCACCAATTGGGTTGAAGACGGTGCGTTCCGAAGACTCCACGCACCCTACCGCTGATCTCGATTCAGTTTGAAGTGAGAATCATGAAGCGATCACTGTTTCTGTTGGCCGGACTGTTTGCCGCGTCGCTCACATCACACCGACCGGTGTTCGGACAAGCGCCGGCCGTGCCAGCGCCGCCCGTGGTGGATGAGGTCGGCAAGCAGGCGGCGGTGTTGGAGGCCGACCTTGGCAAGTACAAGGACTCCACGCCCGAAGCGGCCGAAGTGATGGTGAAGCTCGCCGACCTCTATTACCGCGACGGGCGGTTGTTTGGTTTGGTGCGAGTGACCCAGCAGTTTGTGGCCTCGCATCCGACTGATCCACGACACAGTGCCATGATGCTGAAGTTGATCGACGCCCAGCAGGGACTGTCGCGCAACAAGGACTTGTCAGCGACGGTGAAGCAGTTCCTGACACGCTATCCCGCCGCACCGGAATGCCCGGCGCTCGAAGTTCGACTGGCCGACTCGCTTCAGCAATTGGATGATCGGCTGCGCACGGCCGAGGCGTGTCGAGCCGTGTGGGTGCGACAGGGACCGACCGAGATCGGGCGACGGTACGGAGTCATCGCCACTCAGTACTTCAATTCGGTCGGCAGCACCGAGTCGATCACTCAGGCGTCTGTTCTGGGCGAGCAAATGCTGGACAAGCTCCCCGCTGGCGAGTTCGCCCGCGAAGTCGGCGCGCAATGCTTTTACGATTACCGGCGCATCGGTCAGTGGGCGAAGAGCAGCGCGGTTGGAACGAAGATCTTTCAGAAGGGAGTGGCGGGCGACCCGGAATCGCAACGCCAGCTTCATCTGCTGATGGCTGAGAACCACGGCAACATCGGTCAACAGATCAATGCCGCTCAAAGCCTCCAGCAGGCCCGCGCGCTACGGGACGATCAGTACGTTCACTACTACTTGATTTACCGCCTCTATCACGGTGCCGCCAAGCCGCCCGAGTTGGAGCCGCTGGTCAACCAGTACGTGCAGAAGTACCCGCTGCGGCCGGATCGATTTCACGGCGTGAGTTACCTAGCCATCTCCTGCATCGCGAGCGGCGAGAAGCCGCGCGCCGTGGCCCTGCTCAAGACGGTGCTGGCGGAGGATCCGATCACGAACAGCAACGCTCAGGTCTTCGTCCGTGAGAACGGGGCCGAGCCGCCTCAATTGGCCGACACCGAACAGCACCTGTTGCAGGCGATCGCGCAGAACAAGCCGGGGCAGGCGTATCTCCGCTACGTGCTGGCGTTCGACCTCTACCGCGACCGCTTGAAAGACATCCCCAAGACGAAGGCCGCGCTGCGAGACCTCATCTCGAAGTCGCCGAGCAACGACGGCTACACGACGGCGGCGATCGACTGGCTGCTCTACAACTGCGCGGACGACAACGAGTTTCGGGCCGACCTGACGATGATCCTTGCGGCGCGGCGGCAGCATGCGCATGTCGAGGCCCTGCGCGATTCGGTCAAGAACTGGACGGTGGCCGCGCGGCAGAACAAGGACTTCGTGGCGCGGGCCAACATCGCCGCCGAACAACTGAAGGTGGCGAACGCCGATCCCGTGATGACAGCGTGGATCGACCAGAAAAACAATCAGCACCCGCCCGGCGCGGCGATCCGCGACCAGTTGCTGCAACCAGCGACCTTCAACGCGATGAGTGACGACGCGGCGCGGACACTGTTGCAGACGCAGTCCGAATGGTTCCGCCATTACGCTCCCGGAAACCAGCGCGGCGAGATGATCCGAGTTTACGCGCAATACGTGGCGCGGTTCCCGAAGGACTATCAGGCGGCCATGTGGTGGCTGGAGACCTCGACCGACTACGGCAAGCCGGAAGAGATGAAGGCGGCCGCCGAACACCTGCTCAAGTTTCCTCCCGAACGATCGCTGGCAGATGACTGGCGGCGGCTGTTGATCGCGGCGGACCGAACCCCTGCCGCGTCCGCCACTCTCGCCCGCGCCACCTGGACCTGGATGCAGCAGGCGCACCAGAAATTCGGCCACGAGCCGACCTATGCCAGCGGGACGGGAGACCAGTTGCTGAAGATGGGACTCGAAAAGGAGGCCCTTGAGTATTGGACGATTCATCTCGCGTTCAACCGGCAGCATTACGAGTCGGCCGAGTGTGCGGTGCGGTTGCTCGCGCGCATCAAGGAGCCGCCGCAGAGGATCGCCTTCATTCAGGAGCAGTTGAAGCACGACACCGATTTCCACGGCCGGTTTGCGCAGTGGCTGGCGGACGAGTACTTCAAGGCGGCGGACGTGGCCAATTTTGAGCGGGTGCTGCGCGAGACGCGGGCTCGCCAGATTGAGCGGCCTCTCCGTCCGGCGGGCTTCGAGATTTTCGGGATCGCCGCGTGGCTCGACGCGGTCCGGGCCAACACGATGCTGACGCCCGACATCAAGACGCGGTTCATCACCGCGCTGCGCGACTTGCAGGTTCAGCCGGCATCGGCGGCGGCCAACCTGGCGCTGCTGGAAGCGACGCCCGTCGATCCCGTCGCGAAGATGGCCCGGCTGCTCGACCTGCAACGTGCGACCTACACACTGGGAAATGAATACTACGATTGGGATCGAGCCTCTCCGTTCGCCGTCGCGGCGATCGCGAAGAAAGACTTCGTGTCGGCGGCCGTGCTGACGACCGGCATGCTGGCCAACATCCCGAACGTCGATGAGGCGCGCAAGAAAGCGGTCCGCGATCTGGCCACGCAAGCCCTCTCGCGCATGGGCGGCGTCGGGCTGACGATCGACGATTCGAGTCCGCTCGCCCCGCTGTTGCAGGCGGCGATGTACTTTCGCCTCGGCGATGAGCGGATGGCGTTCGATGCGTATCTCGCCAACAAGACGCTGTTCGACCAGAACCGCAACCAACTTCCTCCCGACCTGTTGATGTTCATTTGCGAACGGCTGATCGCGGCGGGGAGCGACGCCGAGCACGACTACGTCGAGGAGGTCTTGCGCGGATGGCTCGTCGCCTACAGTGAATCGACTACGCAGGAAGACACCACCAAGGCGCGGATTCAGTTGCTGCTGGCGAAGAACTTCTTCAAGGCCCGCCGCTACGACGTGGCTCGCGCGGAATACACGACCGTCGTGAACCGCTACGCCAAGACGCCGCAGGCGGTCGATGCGGAGTTCGGCATCGGCGAGACATTCCTTTCGCAAAAGGTCTTCGATCAGGCCGAGCTGGTCTTCGAGAAACTGGCGCGTCGGCCCGAGATCGATGTCGTCGTGCGGGCCGAGTTCCTGCGCGGCGTCCTCGCATTCCGGCGGGGCGACCGGGACGAGGCCCGCGATATTCTGAAGGGGGTGCTCGAACGAGTCCCCAACATCGAACTCGCCAACCAGGCCCTCTTCAATCTGTCCGAAGTGTATGGTGCCGAGGAACGGTACATCGATCAGCTCAACCTGCTGAGGACCGTCGGGCGACTCGGCCGCACCAGCAAGCGGCGGCATGTTCCGGGGATGCCGCTCTCCGTCGTGGTTCACGACAGCGATCTCGGAATCAGTCGCGGTCACAACCGCATTCCCGTGCGAGTCACCACGCTGCCGGGCGGCGACTCCGAGATGATCTACCTCGTCGGATCGGGAGCGGGCAAGGGGTTGTTCCGCGCCGATCTGGAGACGCGACTCGGTCAGGCGGCGCAGGGCGATCACGTGCTGCAACTGACCGGGAAAGACATCATCAAGTGCGACTACCCCGACGAATTCAAAGCCGACTTCAAAAACGTCCCGCTGTCCGATGTCGAGATCATGGTGGCTGCCGACGCAAAGTTTGAGATCGCCAGCAGCAAGATCGAAGACGTCAAACCCGAGTCCTTCAGCCAGCAGTTGGAGCGCGAGGCCGACACTCGCAGCGACAAGCGGGTGTCCGAGTCTCGTCCCGCCAACCAGATCAAGCCGGGGAACCCGATCTACATTCGAGTCAAGGATGGCGACCGAGACCTGTCCGGCGACATCGACCACGTTGTCATCAAACTCACTGCTGACAGCGGCGATCAGATTCAGGTCGCGTTGCAGGAGACCGGTCCTCACACGGGGATCTTCGAGGGGACTGCCAAGACGGGCGACCTGCCGGCGGGAGCACTCGCCAGCGACACGGCCATCGACCACAGCGCGCTGATGGCGATCGACCGCGATCCGAAAACGTTCTGGATGAGCGAGCCGGACGGAGCGACGCCGAAATGGCTGACCATTGACATGAAGGATCTGCGGTCGGTCTCGCGCACGAAACTGGTGACGCCCGACACGGCCAAGCATGCGCCCGTGCGCGGTGACCTGCTGGGAAGTCAAGACGGCCAGTTCTGGTTCCGCATCGCGAGCCATCCCGAACGTGAACCGGCTCCGGCCCTCGCGGCCGAGTACGGCCAGATGACTCGCCGCGTCTACGCTGGCAATCACACCGACTTCACGACTTGGGAACAGGTTGTCGCACTCAACAAAAATGGAAAGCCGTTCGATGACGCCGCTGCCGAGAACCTGTTGTGGCAGCGTCCCGCCGAGGGTGACACTGCCGCCGCACCGTTCACGGTTCTCTGGCAGGGCAAGCTCGTTCAGACCAAGAACGGCGCGGTGCGGATCGCTGTGAAGGGTGGCAAGACGGCTCTGCTGGTTGATGGCATCTTGGAGTTGCCCGTCGGACCGGGTGGCCGCAACGTCGATCTCTGGCTGTCGGCGGGAACACACAACGTCGCGATCTTCGCGGCATCGGCGGCGGGGGCTTCGCCGGTGGAAGCCCAACTGGCGCGGGCCAACCTGACTTCGGAAGAAGTGGTGGTGCTCCCCTTCCGTTCCGCTGACTTCGATCTGACAAAGGTCGCAACGGACACGCCAGCCGACGGGGCCACATTGCCGCCGCCAGTGGCAACGATTCCGCTGTTGCTCAAGGAAGGGAAGTACACCAAGAAGACCGAGCTATTCGGAGTGCAGGCGGTCGGCGGAGTCGATGTCATCGGCGCATGGCAGGCTCCCGATGACATCGTGCAGTGGGACTTTGAGGCTTCTCACGCCGGGCCGCACGAAATTTGGCTCGATTTGTCGCACGAGGGCGAAGGGGGGCGGTTCCTAGTTTTCGTCGGTGACAAGCTCGTTGAGGTCAAGGTTCCCAACACGGGCGGATGGGCCAACTTCCGCCGGGTACGAGTCGCGACGGTTCTCATCGAACAGCCGGGGAAGAAGTCTCTGTCGATCCGGCCCGTGGAGATTGCCGGAGCCGGACTGATGGTGCTGAAGGAGATTTCGCTCCGTCCCGCCACGGGACCGAGTGTGATCTTCGACACCGCCAGTTGGGAGTTCCGCTTCCCGAAGCACGACCTCCGCTATGTCCGGTTCGTTTGCAATCAGTACTCGGGTGAGGCGCTCGCGATCAGCAACGTCGAGGTCGGCGGTCAGCAAGCGAAGGAACTCTACATCCCGACGAAGGAGGACGTGCTGTCACTCGCGGCGAACGACACGCTGGAGATCGCGGGCGGAGACAACGTCACGGCCAACTACACCGATGAGGTCACGCTGAATGATCTGGCCGGCAGTCAGTTGCTCGTCGGCAAGTTGCAGGCCACGTATTTCAACGCGGCGACGCGGGCGATCAGCTACGACTTCGACAAGAACAGCAACGGCGCAGTCTTCACGATTCGCAAGGAACTCAAACGCATCGACCCCGGCGACCGGATCATCGTCGAGATCGTGGACTACGACGAAGACCGGACCGATCAGCGCGACACGCTGCCGTTCGAGGTCGTCTTGAATGACGGCGAGGCGGTCAAGCTGTTGGCCACCGAAACGGAAGCCAACACGGGGATCTTCACGAAGGAAGTCGATACGTCGGCGATCTCCGAAAAGGTGGAGGCAGGCAAGATTCAGATCAAGGCGGGAGACCAGATCACGCTGCGTTACCTCGACACTCACAACACCTTCCCCGGTCACTCGGTTCCACGGGAGGAATTGGTCTACGTCGCGCGGCCCACGTCGGCCGTGGTGCGCGTGCTGGAAACTCGCGTCGTGCCGCCACCCAAGGACAGCAGGCTGCCTTTGCAAATTCTCGTGCTGCCGAAGAAAGAGAAGGAGCCCGCCGTTGCTAGCGTCGCATTTGAAGCCCCGTTCACCGTGGAATTGATCGACCCCGACTCAGCCAAAGACAGTCGGAGTACCGCGCTGGTGACACTGACGACGACTGACGGAGCGACCGTCGATGTGGAGTGCCAGATCTCGGCGAAGTTCTCGGACCTCGTGGGGGTCTTGGCCGAACGACAGGCATTGGAGGAGGGCCGGTTCGTCGGGCAGGTCATCCTGCAACTGGGCGGCAAGAACAGTCCGGCCGTGGTGCCCGTGATTACCGAGATGCCGCGCGACCTGATCGGCAAGGTGCGTCTGGGTGACAAACTTTCGAGCGACAACGCGAGTGCCAACCTCGTCACGCGAGTCCTCAACCTCGCGGGCAAGGATGTCGTCACCGCCACCTACAAGGACGATCGGCATCCGCAGGGCAAGCCCGCGGCCGCGTCGGCTACGGGGCGGCTCGTTTCCAACGGACAGCTTCTTATCACCGATCGCGATTACGACAAGGAGATGACTCACCTGCACGTCGGTGAGCGGTTGTTCCTGAAGGTGACCGACGCCGACCTCGACACCACCGATGCCCGCGATTTCGCGACCGTCGAGATCACAACCGAACTCGGCGAGAAGGAATCGATCAAGGTGGAGGAGACGCTGGCTCACAGCGGCGTCTTCACCGGCTCGCTGCAACTGAAGGCGGTCGAGAAGCCGACGCCGGGAAATCTGAATGCGGCCGATCCGGTGATCGAAAGTTATTTCGGCGATCAGGTGACCGTCCGCTTCGTGGATCTCGCGGCGAGCACGGAAACGGGAACGCTCGAACAAGTCAGCTTGCTCCCCGTCGTCGTCGGCACCGATGGTCTGGTGGCGGCGTTCAGCAAGACGTTCCACGACGAGGGGCTCGCCGTCGAGACGAAGTTCCGCATCGCCGAAAGCTACTTTGAACTCTTCAAGAGTCACAAGACGCTGGGTCGCGAGTCCGAGAAGAAGATAGACCTTGAAGCAGGACGCCGCGTCCTGCGCGAAGTGATGGAAGACTATCCCGATCCGAAATACGCACCGCGGATCGTCTACCTGCTGGGACAGTTCGCTCAGGAGTTGGACCAATGGGACGAGGCGATCAAATCGTATGACCTCATCTTGAGACAGTATCCGGATCACAACCTGGCCCCCGACGCCCAGTACAAGCTGGCTCAGTGCTACGAGCAGGCGGGTGACTTCGATCAGGCGTTGGAGGCGTATGTGACGCTCGCGGCGACTCACCCCAAAAGCCCGCTCATTCCGAACGTGATGATTCGCATCTCCGACTACTTCTACAAGCACGAGAAGTACGAGGTGGCCGCGCAGGTGGGCGAGAAATTCCTGGAGCGGTTCGAGTCGCACTCCAACGCGCCGCGGATGGCCTTCCGCATCGGCCAGTGCTACTACAAGGCCAAGAAATATCAAACGGCGGGCAAGTCGTTCGACAAGTTCACCGAGTTGTTTCTGAAGGATCCGCTGTGTGCCGACGCCTTCTTTTGGGCGGGCGAGAGTTACCGCATGGTGGGCAACAATCGGCAGGCATTCATCAGCTACAACAACTGCCGCTGGAAGCACCCCGACAGCGAGGGAGCTAAGTACGCGCGCGGTCGGCTGGCCCTCCCCGAAATGCTGCAACAGTTCGAGGCCGAGGCCAACAGCGTGGATGACAACAATTGACTCTGCTTCATCGAGATAATCGATGAGCGAGGCTCCGACTCAGACATTTCCACCTTCGTTGCCTTCATTGGCTTCTGTTCATCTGCACTTGAACAGAAGCCAACGAAGGTAACGAAGGTGGAGAACAGAACGACACTGAATTTCAATCGGGAACAAAACTGATGTGGCTATTACTGTCCCTTTTGTTACTTGGTCAGACTGATTCTCCTGGGACGGACCCCGGTGCAGCATCCAAGTTGCCGCCTGTCGCCAACGCGGCTCCCGTCGAAGGTTCGGCACCGAAGTCCGACGCCGCTCCTAGGGCTGCGGAGACATCGACGCCGCCCAAATCTGAACCCGCCGCGAAGGGTAGTTCGACCGACAAGCCGTCGGGCTGGCTGCACGACATGATGCATTCGGGGGCGCTCGGTTACATGATTGCCGGCGGCATCTTTATGTGGCCGATCTTGATCCTGGGCGTGGTGGCGCTGGCTGTCATCATCGAACGGTATCGAGCGCTGCTCATGCTGAACTCCAAGGCTGAGGATCTGCGCCGGAAGGTGCGGGAACTTTTGGAAGCCGATCGCGTCGAGGAGGCGCTCAACCTGTGCGATCGTGAACACGGCCCCGTGCCGGCGATTCTGGCCGCCGGGCTGCGGAAATACCTCGTGGCCGATCGCCTGGGATACGACGCCGCCAAAATCGAGGAGCAGGTGATCAAGGGGATGGACGATTATTCCGTTCACGTTGTGGCCGCGATGGAGCGCCACCTGCCGATTCTCGCGACGGTTTCGAGCGCGGCGCCGATGATCGGATTTCTGGGGACGGTGCAAGGGATGGTCCTCTCGTTCGCGGACATCGTCGCCAAGATGGGCGAGGTGAACATCGTGGTCGCGGCGGCCGACGGGATCATGGTCTCGCTGCTGACGACGGTGCTCGGACTTGTCGTGGGGATTCCGGCGTTCATTGCCTTCAATTACTTCAACAGCGTCGTCAACGAGTTCATCCTCAACGTGGAAGAATCGTCTGCGGAACTGATCGAGGCGGTCACGATGCAGTTGGCGTTCGCTGGAAAGAGAAACCAAACGTAGAACGGACGCCCACGTCCGTTCGCCCCTTTTCAATAAAGACAGGCCGTTTCAGATACAACCCGACCGGACGTAGGCGTCCGGTCTACGACAGACCAATCCGCCATGCAACACGAACGCATCACCAAGAAACTGCTGGTCGAACCCGCCGCCGTGGCAACAGGCGACATCGCGTTCAATCTGATCGTGTTCTTCCTCGTCTGCGCCTCGACGCAGCCCGACACCGGCAAGCGTCAGGATCTGCCCCGCAGCGAACAGACGCAAAAGCAGGAGACGAAGAATCAAAACATCGAACTCGCCCTGACGCGGACTCGCACTGTCGTCAGTTTGAATGGTGATCCCGTGAAGACCGGGGAGTTGCCGGCGCGGCTGCGGCGTCTGCTGGAAGGCAAGCGAAGTCCCGAGGACCGGGTCGTCGTCGTGAAGAGCAAACCCGACGTGCCCTACGATCACTGGATTGCCACCACGACACTGATTCAGGATCTGGGAGCAAGCATCACAATCCAGCGCGAGGAAGAACGGACGGTCGTGGTCGGACAGTGATGTAGGATGGGTACTCCTGCCCGTCCGGTTTTGGAGTTGAAGACGGGAAGGGCAGGAGTGCCCATCCTACGGGTAACTTTTTCATGAAGTTCAAACGGCGAGCGATGAAGGCGGACGTTCCCAGCGTGGCGATGGGGGACATTGCCTTCAATCTGTTGATCTTCTTCGTGATCCTGGCAAAGGCGCAGGACGACAGTCACCTGCAATGGCAGCCGGCGCAGGCGAAGCAGTTGCAGGGGTTCGCTTCTTCGAAGGTCAGTGTTCTCATCGATCGGGAGAACAAGTTGCATTTGAACGGCAAGGAAATCGGTCAGGCCCAGCTCGCCAAGTCGGTCGGCGAGATTCTTGGATCGGCTCCGCAGGGAGATCGCACCGTGCTGCTGAAGGTCCACAAGGACGCGACGGCCATGTACTACGAGGCGGTGATCGAGGCGATCAGCGAGGCGGGCGGCGACCTTGTCCACATTCTGGAAGAAAAACAGTAGAGCGAGTTTCAAGCCCGCTTTCGGCGGCGTCAGCGTTACCCAAAAAGATAAGGCAGGAAATGGACGGCGAATTGAAAGACAGTCCGGTTTCACGACCGGTCGTGGTTGGTCTCGGGAACGACGTGCGGAACCTGAAGGAGAGCGGCACGGCCTCGGTGGCCGAACTGCGGGAGTTTTTCAAGTCCCTCAAGGCCCGCAATCCTCAGGAAGTGATCGGCATCGTTTCGTCGAGCCTGCTGGTGCAGAGTCTGGGGATCTCGTGCGTGATCACGGCGGTGTTCGTGGCGGTGTTTACTGCCGGGCCGTACTTCGTCTATGGCCCCGCCAAACCCAAAGCGGTCGCCGCCAAGTCGTCCGCAACGGCTGGCAGTCGCGCCGCCTCAGACGGCGCGGCATCCACCGGCAACTCATCGCCAACTGCGCCTGCGGCGTCCGGTGTGCGTGACGCGGAAAACGCGGTGAAAGTCATGGGATTGGATGAAACCAAGTCGGCCGACCCGAAGAAGAATCCGCTCGACAAACCCGACATCGACAAGCTGCTCGACGGCCTGTGATCGTGAGTGGCAGGAATCAACGGACCTATAGGATGGCCACTCTTGCCCATCCGACAATCGACCGAAACCTGTGAGCCAAGACCGTAGTCCGGACCTAGGGGTCCGGACTACGCGTCACGCGCACTGTAATTTGCAGCCCTGATTCGTTCGCTTCGTCTCGTCCGGACCTAGGAGTCCGGATTACGTTTCAAGACCTCCTTGCACCATGACGTTCTTTTCGCGATTGCCCCGCAAGCTGATCCGGCAGACCCAAGGTTACGCCGCGCTGTGGCTGATCGCGCTGGTTCTCTGGCGCGTCCAAAACTGGCTGCCCTTGTGGCTGCTGGGGATTGCGTTTCTGCCCTCTCTTCCGTTGGGGATCGCGTGGCTCCGTCAGCTCCGCTCGCACGGCGACCGCAATCCGATGGCGAGATCTCTCGTGCTGACGGGCCTCTATCCGTTCTGGTGGCACTTGGCGGTGTTCCTGGCCGAGTTCGCCGGCCTGCATGAGGTTCGTGCGGGCCTGGTATCCACCGGCCTGCTCGGACTGTTTCTCATCGGATTGGCGTGGATGGTCTGGTGGCTCGAACGAGCCTCGCGGCGCATCGAGCGGTCTCAGTTGGACGAAGTGCTGCGCGGCGGGACTCTGCTGGTTTCGCCGGCCTCCGCCGTGGAGGCTCACGAGCAGGCGGCACGTCGTCGCTATTGGAATCCGCTCGATCCGCGCGCGTGGTACTACGGACGCGGCAGCCGCAAGCTCAAGCAGTCGATGCTGGCCACCTGCACCTACGGAATGGCTTTCTGGTTGAGCGTGATGACCGTGTCGCAAATTCGCGGCTGTCGGCCCAACGATTACGAGTTGCCCGCCGGCGGCGGTCAGCAGAAGACCGTGGCTCAATCGGTCAAGATTCAGAAGGTGATCCGCAGGAAGTACGTGGTCAATCCGTACAGCTCGATCAAGTTCTCCGTGCCGCCGATCGATGACGTGAAGCTTCAGTTGCAGGAGGCCACCGCGCACCAGTACGTGGTCGGTTACGGTGAGGGGACCGGTGCAGGATTCGCCGGTGGGACGCAGCGAGGGAAGGTGCGGCTAATTCGTCTGGAGTACGACGGGGGAGACTGGAATCTGAACTTCGGCATCGGCGGCGATAACAACATGCTGCTGGAGTACGGCCTCCTGACCCAGCAAAAGGTCGGTGACAAGACCGAGGCGATTCGGATCGCACAGCTCGCCGGCTTCCCGAGCGACAAGAGTCCGCCGCTCGTGTTCATCACGGGACAGGGCAGCCTGTCGGTCTCCAACAACGAGGTCAAGGTGCTGCGCGAGTATCTGATCGACAAACACGGACTGTTGTTCGCGTCGAGCGGCAGCCAGCATTTCCACAATCAGTTTCTGGCGTTGATGAACCGCGTCCTGCCCGACGTGCGTGCCGTGCCGGTGCCGATGGATGACTCGATCCACCGCATCCCCTTCGCCATTCCGTCGTTTCCCTACGTCGTGCCGCATGGTGGTCGGGAGCCGCTCGGTTGGTCGGCGGACGGACGCTGGCTGGTCTATTACCATCCGGGCGACATCAGCGACGCCTGGGCCGACGGGCACTCGGGCGTGTCATCGAACATTTACAACGGCTGCTTCCAGTTGGGGGCAAACGTGATCAACTACGGCCACGTCGAGTACGCGAAGTGGCTGCAAGCACGGGGGAAGAGCAAATGACAAACGACAAACTGCGTGGCCGGACTGATTGGATCAAGGTCCGGCTGTTGGGTGGCATAGGCGACTGGCAATTTCAAGTTTATCCCGCCACCGAGTTTGCCTCGGTGGCTCGGCGGCTTTTGCACTACATGCTGCGATGCCAGAGTAGTGCAAAAGCCGTCAAGCCACCGAGACAAGCCCAGTGGCGGAGAAGTCAGCTCTTGCCACTCGTCTTAATGGCATGCGCCTGCTGGAGCGGACTGATTTCATCGCGAGCGTTCGCCGACGAACTCGATGACCTGCCGATCGATGCGTGGAAGCAGCTTCGCGAGGTCGAACGTTACCAACTGCAAATCGCCGAGAAGTACTGGCGCGAGCAGAACTGGATCACGGCCGCCGCCGAGTACGAAAAGTTCATGGAGCTGTACGAAAAGAGCACCGGGGCTCCGTTCGCCCAATTGAAGTGGAGCCTCGCGCAGGTGAAGTTGAAAAAGCAGAACACGGCGATCAAGGAGGGCTTTCAGACGGTGATCGACTACTGGCCCGAATCTTCACACGCGATCGCGGCGGCGTACTATATCGGTCGCACTCAGAAGGAGATCGGCCGCACGAAGGAAGCCAAGGCCGCACTGAAGAGCCTTGTCGCCAAACATCCCCAGCATCTGGTCGCGGTCTATGCTTTGAACGAACTCATCGACTTGGCGACCATCGAGAAGGATGTTCCGGCGCGCGTGGAACACTGGAAGAAGCTCACGTTTGAACTCAAGCGAACCCGCGACTCCAGCGCGACGTGCGTGCAGGCCTCACAGCAGTTGGCGCTGCACCAGTTCCGCGAGGGAGCGTTTGACGAGGGCGTGAAAGCTCTGGCCACGACCTACAACGCGGCTCAGTTGCCATCGTATGTCCATTCGTATGTGCGCGTGCCGCTCTCGGAATTGGTGGCCCAGACGGAGACCAAGGCCAAGGGGGAGACGCTGACCAATCAGGCGATCGCGTGGCTCCGGCAGGCGACTCCCGCCGATCAGTCGATGCCGGAAGCGAAGCAGATCGCCCGGCAGATATTGTTTGGAGTGGCCGACCTGACGGCGCTCGCCCAGCGCGACGATCAGGTTCCCGCCGCTTACGAGACGATCGTGGCGGCGTTCCCCAAGGACGACGAGGCGTTGGGACGACTCGCGGCGTGGTACAAGACGAAGACAAACTACGACAAGGCGCGCGAGACCTACCTCCGCTACGCCGACAAGAACGAGGGGCTGGGCCTGGTCGGCTACAGCTATCGCGAGCAACAGAACTGGCCGCTGGCGGAGCAGTCGTATCAGCAGTTGCTCGGCCAGGACGCCGAACACAAGGTGCGCTGGAAGCCGGAACTCGCGGCCACTCACCGCGGCGCGCACAAGTGGCCGGAGGCCATCACCGTGTACGAGGAACTCGTCAGGGACGACCTCTCCAACGCCGGTCGCTGGCGCTGGGAGGTCGCCTGCACCCACCGCGACGCCGGGCAACTGAAGGAAGCAATCGGGCACTTCCGTCAGTGCGAAAACTTCCCCGAGAACTACAAGCAGATGGCTTGGTGCCACCGCCAACTCAAGCAGCCGAATGAGGCGATCACGCTCTACAGTCAGGTCTCTTCCGACAAGGCGTCGGCACCCTGGGCACTCCTTCAAGTCGCCTACACGCGCGAAGAGGCCGGCCAGGCCGAGACCGCCATCCAGGCGTTTCAGCAGGTCTGCAAGAAGTTCCCGAAAGACCCTCACGCGAGCACCGCTCACGCCCACTTGCAGCAGAAGTACAAGATCAGCGTCACGCTCGGCGGAGCGAATGAAGAATAAACTTTGGCCTTCGGTTCCGTAGTTTGGGTTCGTCTTCTTGGCCGATTGATCAAAATGCCATTAATTTGGTTCATCCGTGGATTTGGGGGGCTGAGTTGAAAAGAGCGGACATGCTGGTCACCACTGGAGTTGTGTTTAGACGGCACGACATTCCAGTGGGGAGCGCAACATGTCCGCAGCGGCATTGTATCGGTTGATGGGTTTGAAGGGGTATGAAGTCGAGGACACTTGGGAGGGGAAGAACGGGTCGTTGTTCGTCTCGGTGTCGGTACCGCGTGAGACGTTGCGGTGTCGGAGTTGCCGGTGTCGGCGGGTCCATTTGCATGAGCACCGGGACCGGTCTTGGAAGGCCGCGCCGCTAGGGTTGACGCCGGTGATCGTGACGATGAAGACGCCGCGTGTGAAGTGCCTGTCGTGCGGGTGCAAGACCTGGCACCAGCCGACGTTTGCCGAGGGCCAGCGGCAGGTCACGAAGGAGTTCGAGCGGTGCTTGGAGGGCTGGCTGTCGCGGCTGACGATTCAGGATGTGGTCGAGACCTTCGGCGTCTCGTGGAACACGGTCTGCGACCTCGACCTGCGGCGGCTGAAGAAACTGGCGCGACCGCAATTGGCGGGGCTGAAGCGGCTAGCGATCGACGAGAACTATCTGGGGAAGACTCACAAATACATCACGGTGGTGCTGGACCTCGACACGCGGGCCATCGTGTCGGTGGCGAAGGGGCGCGGTCAGGCGGCTCTGAAAGGCTTCTTTTCCCGACTGAAACAGGCGGGGGCGAAGATCAAGGCCGTGGCCACCGACATGGCGGGAGGATCTATCGCGGCGGTCATGACGCACCTGCCCAAGGCCAAGCTGGTGTTCGATCATTTTCATGTGATCAAGCTCATGAACGACAAGCTGACGGCGCTGCGTCGAGACCTATATCGCGAACTGAAGGACCACCTGCATCGCGATGTCCTCAAGGGGATCCGCTGGCTGCTGCTGAAGAACCCCGAGAACCTCGCGAAGACGGACAAGGTGGACGAACTGGCCCGGTTGCAGGAGGCCCTGAAGCTGAACGAACCGTTGGCCATCGCCTACTACCTCAAGGAGGAACTGCGCCTGTT
>CAMAYU010000090.1 GCA_945862235.1 Schlesneria paludicola DSM 18645 | reverse complement strand
TCTGCTGAGAAAACATCCGTTCAACGGCGTCGTCGGTTTCAAAGCCTCGTTGGTGAAGGAGAACCCACGTTTCGCCCGAGCCTTCACCGCTCACCTGCTGCGGTTCGCGTTAGCCAGAGAACTCGTCCCCGCCGACTCGATCACGATCGTCAGCAAGACGGCGAAAGACGACTTCAAACTGCGATCGTTGATTCGCGAAGTGGCGTTCAACAATCATCCCGAACTTCGCAGCATCGCACCGACTTCATTGCAGCCAGGCCGCAAGTGAGGTCGGTTTTCACCCGTTTCGTTCCAGATTCAACTTTCACAATCGAGCAGGAAGTCTTTTCATGAAGATCAGTTCACCGTGTTCTCCGGCGTCGAATCATTGGCGCGCAATCAGTCTTGCCATCGCTTTCGTCTTCTTCACCTCGATTGCGTTTGCCGACGATGCGACGAACGTCACGTCGGTGGTCGCGGCGGCTGTCAAAGACAACAAGCTCACGATCACGGCAGACAATGGAACCTTTGGCGATACGGCTCCGGGGATTCCGAAAAAGCTCAGCGTTGAATATCGCATCGGTGACGAGAAGCTCAAACGCGAAGTGAATGAAAATGGTCAACTTGAGATCGCGGTCCCAGCCGGTCAGACGCTGGTGATCACGAAGGCCGTCTATGGGCCGACGGATGGCTCTAAGCCTGCGCCATCTGATGCGAGTGTCGCTCCCGTGGAAGTTTTGGAGACGCTGCCCGGCTTCGCGATCGAACACGTTCTCAAGGCCAACGGCAAGACGGCCTCGTGGATCTGCCTGACGAAGGATCCCAAAGGACGTTTGCTGCTGGGCGGACAGCGGGGCCAGGCGATCATTCGCGTGACGCTCGACGGCGGCAAGGTCGTCAATGAGGAGACTCTGCAGATTCCCGTCACCGAAACGATGGGGATGCTCTTCGTTGAGAATGTGCTGTATCTCAACGGGGCGGGAAGCGACGGCAAGTATTGCTTGTTTCGCTGTAAGGATACGAAGGGGGACGACAGCTACGACGACGTCGAATGCCTGCGCGAGTGGCGCGGCGGCGCGGGCGAACATGGGGCGCATGGCATCGTCCTCGGGCCGGACAAGATGCTCTACATCGTCTGCGGAAACTTTGTGGATGTCCCCAATGACCTGGCACCAAGCTCTCCGCATCGCGTCTATGGAGACGATCTGGCGCTGAAGCGTGCGGAAGACGGGAACGGTTTCGGTGCGGGCCGGCAACCGCCGGGTGGGTTCGTGGCGCGGATGGATCTGGACGGAAAGAACGCCGAGTTGTTTTCGGCCGGCCAGCGGAATGCCTATGACATCGGATTCAACGCCGACGGGGAATTGTTTGGCTTCGACAGCGACATGGAGTGGGACTGGGGCAACCCGTGGTATCGTCCGGTCCATGTTTTCCATTCCGTCCGCGGCGGCGACAACGGCTTCCGCGAAGGGAACGCCAAGTGGCCCGAGTATTACGCCGACGGCCTGCCTCAAACGACGACGATCGGCATCGGTTGTCCAACGGGAGTCGTCTTCGGCACGGGCTCGAAATTCCCGGCGAAATACCAGAAGGCGTTTTACATCTGCGATTGGACGTACGGCCGGCTCATCGCCGTGCATCTGACACCCAACGGCGCGAGCTACTCGGGCACGTTTGAGAATTTCGTCGCACCCAAGTCGCTTCACACCAAACAGGGCAAGACGCCGCTGAACCTGACCGATGCCGTCATCGGCGACGACGGCTCGATGTACTTCACGATCGGCGGTCGGGGCACTCAGGCGAGTTTGTTCCGCGTCACTTACACCGGCACGGAGCCTGCGACACCGATGGCCGGGAGTGATCTCCAGGAAAAGGCGGGCCGCGAACTGCGAGATCTGCGCCACAAGTTGGAGTGGTTGAATACCGACGCCGATCCGGCGACGGTCAAGTTCGCCTGGCCTCATTTGAACCACCCGGATCGCTTCATCCGCTACGCGGCGCGACTGGCGATTGAACGCAATCCCGTTGCCGAATGGCAGGCGAAGGCGCTGGCCGAGAAGCAGCCGCACGCCGCATTCACCGCGCTGCTGGCACTCGCCCGATTGGGAGCTGCGGAGACGCAACCCGCGATTTTCCATTCGTTGACTGCGATCCTCTTCGCCAATCTCTCGGAGGAACAAACGCTCGAAAAGCTGCGCGTGATGGAAGTCTCGATCGCGCGACAGGGTGTTCCCACCGGCGACGTTGCGAAGCAGGTCATCGCGCACCTCGATCCGCAATATCCGGCCAAAAGCGAATTCGTGAATCGCGAGTTGTCCCAGATTCTGCTCGCCCTGAATGGTCCGAACGCCATTGCCAAAACGGTCGCGCTTTTGAAGGCCGCGCCGACGCAGGAAGAGCAAGTGACCTACGCCATGCATTTGCGAAGTATCAAAGCGGGATGGAACGCCGATCTTCGCAGAACGTATTTGTCGTGGTGGAACACCGGCCGCTCGACCGAGCATCCCGCGCACGTCATGAAATGGTTTGAAGACGCGGGCATTCGATTCAACAACGGTGCGAGCTTTGCAAACTTCATGGCTCATGCGCACGAAGCGGCCAAGTTCACGATGTCGCCGGAAGAGATCATTGCACTCAATGATGTCCTGTCCACGTACGACACGACACATTCTCGTAAGCCACTTCTACCGAAGGGACCGCCGCGCAAGCTGGTCCAGGAATGGAAGACTGCCGATCTGCAACCGCTGCTGGATCAAGCAAGCAAGGGACGCAATTTTTCGCGGGGGCGTGATCTTTACGTCGAAGCGCAATGCGCTGCCTGCCATCGCTATGGCGATCAGGGTGGAGTGGTCGGTCCCGACCTGACCGCGGTCGCCACACGCTTCAAGCGACAGGATATTTTGGAATCGTCCACCGAGCCCTCCAAAGTCCTCTCCGAACAATACATGAACATCACGATCGAGACGACCGCGGGCCAGGTACACATCGGACGCATTGTGGAAGAGACTCCGGACAAGGTCGCCCTGCGCACGAAACCGCTGGAGCCTGAAACGGTCACGATCAAAAAGTCGGAGATCGAATTCCGCTCGCTTTCCAAGATCTCACCGATGCCAGCCGGTTTGCTCAACACGCTCACCAAGGACGAGATTCTGGATCTGCTGGCCTACCTGGAATCGCTGGGTGATTCGACACATCCGAATTTCAGGAATTAGATCGGACATAGGTCGGGTGCGACGAAGTATTTCAGACCACAACTCGGCGATCGTTCAGCAGAGGCCGCAGACGGTGACCGGCAATGGCCCAAACTTGAACGACGGTAGTTTTCGAATCCCATCCCGTACGTGACCGCGTACAGAAAGCCGCACGAAAACTCGTTCCGCGCGGCTTTCATGTTGCAACTCACACACCCGTGCTTCAGGGTCGATGTTGAGCAGGGAAATCGCCAATGCCTTCATAATCCAAGATCGCCGGAGCTTGTGCCCCGGAGGCCTTGGGGTCTTGTATGATTGAGTACCCTTCAAAACGAGTGGCTACGATTTCCCTTACTCGAAGGCATCCGTGCGCGCTTCGGTCCGCCGAACCGGAGCGAGTTGGAAGCCGACGGTCGTCCCGCCATCTCAACGACTACCTCTGAAGAAGACGCCCCCGACGCATGGCTCGACGAATTCAACTGATCGGCCTGAGGTCAGGCTTTCATTTCGGACGGTTTCACTCAGCCTTACGACCGCTCGGTGCGGGAGCTTCCAACCGTCCGATGATCGTCGAGTCTTCCTGTTCTCGACGTCCGGACTGTCCTCCCTCTGGCGAGTATGCCACCGGCCGCTCAGAGCCCGGTTGCTTGCAAAGAGCTGCGATGTCGTCGGTAAGTTTCATTGCCGAGGCTTCGACACCGTTGAGCCGCTGAGGCTGGTCAGCGGAATCAATCGTCGCCACCCGAACGATCGCGATCTGGAACGTACCGCCACTTTCGCTCGAAACGAATTGCTGTGGTCCCATCGCAGTTGACGCGGGGCATCACCTCTTCGACTTCTCCCGTTCGGCATACTTTTTCAAATAGTCGTCGCGTATTGCGTGCAGCTGTTTCCAGATCGCCGTATCCCGCGTCTGAGGTGATACGCAGGCAAAGATATAGTTGCGGTCGTTCCGGACCCATGTCTGAATCTCCAAATTCAGCTTCTGTGGCTTCTTCGTGGCGAACGGTTCGACCCAATCAAGCGTGCCCGTATACAGGGTTGGCGTATCCCCAGCCTTTTCGTCCGAGGAAGTCTTTGTGTCGGATTTCACTCGTTGAAGCTCAAGTGTGAACGCAGACAGATCGAGGTCCGGAATCGCTCCGTTGAGAACGGCCTTGCACAAACCTCGGTAGTATTTCAGGAACTCATCTTTGACAACGGCTTCCGTCAGGTCGGGCTTTGGCTGAAGTTCGAACGCGAAGGCATAGCAGAAGAATGAATCCGACGCCGGCTTCATCATCCCGGGCGCAAAACGAATATGTTCAGAACCTTTCCACTTCATGTCGGGAGCAAACCCTGGTGGAAGTTCAATCGTTTCGCCAGCCCAGCCTTCGGGGGCGGCGAGCTTTGCGGGGTTCTTCTCTTCGGCGATCAAGAGTGTTGCAGACATCAGCAGACTGACAGCAAATATGCGAAGCAATGGAATCTCCTGTCGGCGGGCATCGAGCGAAAAAGGGCTGTCCGTAACATAGATGACGGCTGGGGCCGTGTCACGAGGACGCCGTCGATGCAGAACCGGATGCATAAACGGCGAATTCAAAGTTGACATGGTACACTGAGCGAACAAAGTCCTCGCAACACCAATCTGAGTGAATCGTGCAATGCACACTCGATCGATAGTCGCGATCCTGATCGCAAGCGTGATATCAACGGCAGTCTTCGGGGACGACAACTGGCCTCAGTTGCGAGGACACGGCGGTCTGGGAATCGGCAGCGGCAATCCGCCAACCGAATGGGACGTTCAGACCGGACAAAACGTCTCGTGGAAGACGCCGATACCAGGTCTGGGGCACTCCGCTCCGATCGTGTGGGGCGATCGCGTTTTCGTGACAACGGCGGTTAACACTGACAAGGATCATCCGTCAGTGGAAACCGGTTGGGCCGGTGGGGCGGGCGAGTCCGCAAAGGACACCGGCGAATGGACCTGGCAGGTCGTGTGCCTGCAACTCGAAACAGGCAAGATCCGCTGGGCCAAAAATGCTCGTGTCGGTCCGCCCGCCTTCAAACGGCATTTGAAGGCATCCCATGCCAATTGCACTCCGGCAACGGATGGCGAATTTGTGATTGCGTTTTTTGGCTCGGAGGGCCTGTACTGTTTCGACTTCGACGGGCAGCTGATCTGGAAACACGATTTCGGCAAACTGCAATCCGGCCCCTACGACGCCCCGGATCTGCAATGGGGCTTTGCCAGTTCCCCAATCATTCACAACGGACTCGTCATCGTTCAGTGCGACTGTCTGAATACGAACTTTGTCGCGATCCTGGATCTCAAAACTGGCAGGGAGATTCGACGCATTGATCGCGCCGGCGAAGTCGCCACCTGGTCGACACCGCTGGTCGTGACGACCGATCATCGACAGCAAATCGTCTGCAACGGTTATCACCAGATGGCTGGGTACGATCTGAATACCGGCGTACGAATCTGGCATCTCAATGGCGGAGGAGACGTTCCCGTCCCTACGCCACTGTTTGCCAACGGACTGATCTACCTGACGAACGGCCACGGTCGCAGTCCGATGTACGCGATCCAACCCACTGCGACCGGAGACCTGACTCCCTCCGATGACGAATCCAAAAATACCGGTCTCGCATGGTGGCAATCCAGAGACGGCTCGTACATGCCCACGCCCGTGGTGAAGGGCAAGAGACTTTACACCTGCAATGACAACGGTCGGCTGGATGTGCGAGACGCAATGACCGGCGATTTGATCTATCGCCAGCGAGTTGGCACGGCCAGCCACACGTACTCAGCCTCGGCCGTCGCCGCCGACGGGCACATTTATTTCGCCAGTGAACAAGGTGAAGTCACCGTGATTGAGGAAGGAATCGTCTTCAAGAAAGTCGCGACCAATAAGTTGGGGGAGGTCGTCATGGCCACTCCCGCCATTTCCGGTGACCGGTTATTGATTCGCACTGTTCGGAATCTGTATTGCCTCGCATCGAGGTAGCTTCGATTAGTGCAAACCGGAGCACGGACAGGTAAGAATCCGACTGTAGTCCAGTCGCTCCTCCGACTGGATGTCTCGTCGGCGAAGCGGCGAGACTACAGTAATGGGCAGGTAAGAAACCTGTCCCCACATGCCCTTTGTCGGGAGCGACTTCCATGCAATTCGATGGCGTAATGGCGACGATATCGACGACCACCGCGAGACTATTCGTCACAGGACTGTTTTGCCTGCTGCTAGCCAGCCGACCATGCACGATTCATGCGGACGAGCCGTCCGCCGAGGCGGTCGAATTCTTTGAGCAGAAGATCCGGCCGATTCTGGTGACGCATTGCTCCGAATGCCACGGCCGCGACAGCAAGAAACGGCAGGGAGGTTTACTGCTCGACTCTCGCGATGGCTGGATGCGCGGAGGGGACTCCGGCGCGGTTATCGTTCCCGGCGATCCGGAGAAGAGCCCGCTCATTCTCGCCGTGCGGCAAACAGACAAAGACTTGCGGATGCCGCCGAAACAGAAACTGGCCGACACACAGATCGCCGACTTGGAAACGTGGGTGAAGAACGGAGCGGTCGATCCACGCAAGGCCGTTGCCGGTCAGGCTGAAGGATTGAGTACTCGTCCCAAGTACGGAATGAGCATTGAAGAGGGCCACCACTTCTGGTCGTTTCAGCCGGTCAAAGATCCGGCGGTCCCAAAAGTGAAAGATGCCACTTGGCCCCGCAATTCCGTCGATCACTTCATTCTTACACGGATGGAAGAAGCCGGTGTGACTCCGGCTCCTGAAGCCGATTCGCGGACGTTACTGCGACGGGTGACATTCGACCTCACCGGCCTGCCGCCCACGCCAGCCGAGATGGACGCCTTCCTCGCCGACACGTCGCCCCAAGCGTTCGAGAGGGTTGTCGACCGTCTGCTCGATTCTCCCCGTTACGGAGAACGCTGGGGGCGTCATTGGCTCGACGTGGTGCGCTACGCCGACACCTGCGGGAATGCGTCGGACTATCCGGTGCCGCAAGCTCACCGGTATCGCGATTGGGTCATTCGCGCGTTCAGCAAGGACATGCCGTATGACCAATTCCTGCGCGAGCAGATCGCCGGTGACTTGCTCCCCGATGGAACGGACGCCGAGCGGTTCGGGCGGATCACCGCGACCGGTTATCTCGCCATCGCGCGGCGATTTGGTGGCAGCCGCATGGGGGAGCATCACCTGACGCTCGAAGACACGATCGACAATCTGGGACGGGCGTTCCTCGGTTCGAGCATCTCGTGTGCTCGATGCCACGATCACAAGTTCGATCCCTTCACGATGAGCGACTACTACGGCCTGTACGGCATCTTGGAGAGCACTCGGTATCCGTTCCCCGGTGCCGAGGCCGACAAGAAGCCAGCGGACTTCGTCCCGCTGATGACTCAGGCCGAGACCGACGCGCTGCTGGCACCGTATCGCGAGAAGCTCGCGGGGATCGATGCGGAGATCAAGACACTCGAAATTGCCGAAGCCGAAGCGAAGAAGCTGCCTGATGAGCCGGACAAGAAAACCGCCGTCGATGCCGCGGCAAAGGCGCTGGCGGAGATTCGTAAGAAGCGAACGACCGTCGCGGCCGAAGCTCCGCCAATCATCGACGCCTACGCGGTCGCCGACGGAAAGCCGGCGAATACCAAACTGCAATTGCGAGGCGATCCGAAGCGGCTTGGTGATGAAGTACCTCGTCACTTCCCGACGATCCTCGGCGGACAGGAACTGCCGAAGGATTCTGTCACCAGCGGACGGCTGCAACTGGCCGAGTGGGTCACTGATCCGAAGAATTCGCTCACGGCGCGCGTAATGGTGAACCGCATCTGGCAATTTCATTTCGGGCGAGGGATCGTGCAGACCCCAAACGATTTCGGCGCGCGCGGTCAGGCTCCGACGCATCCGGAGTTGCTCGACTTCCTCGCGAGCCGTTTCGTCGAGAGCGGCTGGTCGGTGAAGACCATGCACAAGCTGATTCTGCTGTCGCAGTCGTGGCAACTTTCCAGCCTCTCCGCAGACGGCCCGGCCGTCGTGGCGCTGGCCAAGAACGCGCAGCTCGATCCAAACAACGAATTGCTTTGGAAGTTCAATCGTTACCGCTTGGATGCCGAGTCCATTCGAGACACTTTGCTCTTCGTCGGCGGCGATCTGGACGAGTCACCAGCCGGGACACACCCGTTCCCGCCGCAGCACACTTGGGGTTGGACTCAGCACAATCCGTTCGTTGCCACGTATGAGACTCGTCGTCGCAGCGTCTACCTGATGCAGCAGCGTCTGAAGAAGCATCCATATCTGGCTCTCTTTGATGGAGCCGATCCGAGTTCCAGCACGGGCGTGCGGCTCCCCAGCACGACACCGCTGCAGGCATTGTTCGCCATGAACGACCCGCTCGCGCACGCGGAGTCCGCCAAGTTCGCCGCGCGAGCGGTCGCGGCGGCGGCTGATGAGCCTGCTCGCATCACCGCCGCGTACCAGATGGCTTGGAACCGCCCGCCCTCTTCCGAAGAACAAAAAGAATGCGCCGATTTCCTGAAGCAATACCGCGACAAGCTCGCGGAACTCAAAACACCGCCCGACCAGGTCGAGCACAAGGCGTGGTCGGCGCTAACCCGCGTTCTGATGAGCAGCAACGAGTTTGTGTTTGTGGATTGACTCTCTGCGTCCTCCGCCTCTGCGTTGCCCTTGCCCCTTACGAATGGCAACGCAGAGACCGCAGAGAGAAGTCATCGTAGACCCAGTGAAAGTCTTGTCATGAAAACCGATCGTTGTTTGTGTAGCCGCCGTTCCGTCGTGCAGTCGCTCGTCAGCGGGTCGCTGCTGTTGCCGGGAATCATTTCCGAGTTGCTCGCGGCGGACGGCACGCCGTCCGATGGGAATCCGCTCGCACCGAGGCCACCGCATTTCACTCCGCGGGCACAGCGAATCATTTTCATGAACATGAGCGGCGGTGCTTCGCATATCGACTCGTTCGATTACAAACCAAAACTCTTCGCCGATCACAACAAGCCGTACCAGGTTCCCGCCAAGATGCTGGAGGCGTTTGCTCCCAACAACCGGGTCGTCGAGAAGTATTTCAAGCGGCCGCAGTGGGAGTTCAAACAGCGGGGCGAGTCCGGCCTGTGGATCAGCGAGCTGTTCCCGCATATCGCCGAATGCGCCGATGACCTCTGTCTGATCCGCTCGATGCGGAACGACCACGCCGATCACTTTCAGGCGACGCTGGGGATTCACACCGGCTCGGTGACATTCGCGCGGCCGAGCATCGGGTCGTGGGTGAGTCACGGGCTGGGGACGATCAACCAGAATCTGCCGTCGTTCATAGTGCTGGCTCCGCTGACTCCGTATGCCGGCGGACAAGTCTGGGCATCCGACTTTCTGCCGGGCTGTCATCAAGGGACGCCGGTCGCTCCCGGTGCCGAACCGATTGCCAACATCCAACGCCGCCAACCGGCCGTCGAGTTGCAGGAATTGGAACTCGGACTGACTCAGGCATTCAACCGGCGGCATCTCGTGCACCGTGCAGGAGATGCGAACCTCACCGCGCGGATCAAGTCGTTCGAGACAGCGTTCGGCATGCAGTCGGCCGCGCCCGAGGCATTCGACCTCACAAAAGAAACCGACGCGACGCTGCAGCTCTACGGCCTGCCGCGTGGCAGCACGAAGGGCTTTGCATGGCAATGCCTGATGGCGCGGCGTCTGGCCGAGCGTGGCGTGCGGTTCATCGAACTGATCGACACCGGTGCGTCAAACAACTGGGACGCTCACGGAGACATGGCGACTCACGTGCCGCTGGCCAAGAACGTGGATCAGCCGATCGCCGGACTGCTGAAGGATCTGAAGTCGCGAGGCATGCTGGATGACACGCTCGTCGTCTGGACGACCGAATTCGGTCGCACCCCGTTCAACACCGGCAAGGACGCGAAAGGGCGCGAGCATCACGCCGAAGTTTTTTCCTCGTGGATGGCGGGCGGCGGAGTGAAGGGTGGCTTCAGCTATGGCGAGAGCGACGACTACGGTTGCACTGTCGCCGCGAACGAAGTCCACATCCACGACTTCCACGCCACGATCCTGCACCTGCTGGGCCTGGACCACGAACGCCTGACCTACCGCCACGCCGGCCGCGACTTCCGCCTGACCGATGTCGAAGGAAACGTGGTGCGGGAACTTTTCGCGTAAGCTCTGCTTCGAGGGGTTGGGACCGCCGCTGGCTCGAACCATCGGTCGATCAAACCGACGTACATTGCGAGTGAACGCATTCACCTGTCATGGCCGTTCAGCGGGTTCATTTCGACGTTACTTCCCGCTCCAACTTGATCCACTCGATCTCCATCTTGAACGGCCCGGCCTTCTTGTCGCCAAGCGTGAAACCGAGAGCGTTGACCTCTTCCGGTTTCACCGCACTGGCATCCTTGACCACTCGTCCGAACGAAGTCGCCTCAAATTTATCGAGCGGGAATTTGACCTCGATCCATTCGTCCTTCTTGGTTTGCACCGTGGCCCGGTACGTGAAGGCAACCCGCGGCTTGTTGGGGTAGAGGTTCAGCGAATACTCCCGGCCATCGCCTTTCACCTTGGCGACCAGCGTATCGCCTTTCTCCAGATTGAGCTTCTTAGCCTTCGACCGCACCGAAGCAAAGCCGCCGTTGTTTGCCAAGGACAGCGTGCCGAAGAACTCCATCGTCTTCTTGTCGGTGATCTTGAATTTGCCCTCGGAGACGCCGCCCATCACACCATCGTTGACCGTCTGCCATTCCTTGGCGGAGTCGGCTCCGGTGAAATCGAACAAGGGTATCGGTGTGTCTTCAGCCATCGCCGTTGTCACCATCAACAGGGCCAAGCAGCCCGACAGGTAAGCAAGTTTCATTCGACACTCTCTCGTGATGACTCTAGGGAAACCAGGTCACTCGATGCCACACGCTGTAACATCGCCTTTCGGAACAGTGCGTCACATTCAGTCTCCATCACGCCGCCGATCAGCGTGCAGTTCCATGCAGGACTGCGACGAACAACTTCTTCCGCCAGAATGTCGATTTGTCGCCAGCCCAATCTTTGCAGGGAGCGAATTGAAGTGCCGAAGACGACCGTTTTGATGCCAGTCCATAGGACCGCTCCTTGACACATCGGACAGGGTTCCGCTGTGGTGTACAAGACGAGGTTCTTCCCCTCGAAGGCAACACCGGATGAGGCCAGCCCGTTGATGGCGTCGATCTCACCGTGCCACGTCGGGTTGATTGAAGTCTTGTTCCAGCCTTCCGACAGAATCGTGCCGGTATCCCGATCCACGATGACGGCCCCAAAGGGCAAGTCTGGGACTTTGCCTGCGAGTGCGATGGCCCGTCGCATGTAGCGTTCGTGTTCGTTCATGCTGCCCGGCCTTCAATCTGCTTCCGACATTCAGGGCAGGTGTGGAAGGGGGTGCCCGTGCAGCAGACGAGATGCTCGAAACACAGTTTCGTCTCGCCACACTCACAGCACTGAGCCTGAACCACATCCGGTTGCTCTTGCGGCGGCGTTGCATTCTCAAAGGTATCCATATCTCTTCTTTCGTGATTCCAAAAACTCTTCACCCCGTACTCTGGCAAATTTGAGGAAAGGAGTGACGCCGAATTGACGGCTCGGAACATGGATATCGCCGAGTCCAGTCCAAATCGCTTCTGAGTGCGACGAACCAGCGGATAGCCTGATTGTTTTGGGCGTTTCTTCAACGCGTTTTGAACATTCCGTGGCTCGGCTAGTTTCCCAACTTAAGAAACGTCCAACACGGCACTTATAATGGAGCTAAAAGTCTCCTGTCGCCGATCCGATCTCGTGGAATGTCTGATGTTTTTTTGGATATCGCGGCATTCTTCTTTGTTTTGTCGGTTATGCCCGCTGTTGCAAAACGGTCAAGTCGACGACGGAGCGTGGCAACGAGCCCCCCCCCCCACGAACGACGAAATGACAACCTTCAGGCCGAGGAGATAGTGATGCCCGCAGTGTTGGACCGACGAATTCAGATCGAAACCGAACATCTGCGGACGAACGGCCATCAGGTGGCGCCTTCATTGGGCAAGAGTCGAGCGACTCCAGTGGTGGACTTGGCAGCCATCGAACAAGCCGTCCGAACGATTCTGGAAGCCGTGGGCGAAGACCCAGACCGCGACGGCTTGCTGGAAACTCCCCGACGAGTGGCTCGGATGTACGCGGAGATGTTCTCGGGACTGACTCAAGATCCCGCGCGGCATCTGCGAGTCACCTTTCCAGAAGATTACGACGAGATGGTACTCGTTCGAGACATCCGCTTCACGAGCATGTGCGAGCATCATTTGCTCCCTTTCTCTGGACTGGCTCACGTCGCGTACATCCCGAACGGCCGCGTCACGGGGCTGAGCAAACTGGCTCGCGTTGTCGAGGAAGTCGCTCGCCGTCCGCAAGTTCAAGAGCGGTTGACGCAGCAGGTCGCGGACCTGATTGAGGCGGAGTTGGAGAGCAAGGGAGTCGCCGTGATCATCAGTGCCGAGCACTCCTGCATGAGTATTCGCGGAGTTTGCAAGCCAGGTAGTCAGACCATCACCAGCGCGGTGCGCGGCCTGTTCAAAACGAATCCGGCCAGCCGAGCCGAAGTGATGTCACTGATCAAGAGCTGACATGGATCGACAACCGTTCGCTGGCGGGGATCAATGCTTGTGGCGTGACACACGCCCTTCTGATCCCGACACATGGTCCACCCCCCAGTCCTTTCAACGTAATCGCAGGCAAGCCAGACAGGAGCAAGACGATGATCATTCAGAAGGACTACAAGTTTTACGCGGCTCATCGCAATGAAGAGTTGGATGACAAATGCCGCAACCTGCACGGGCATCGTTACGGAGTCCGCTGTTTCTTTGATGTCGAGAGAGCGGGAGCGATCAGCACGCTGTTTGGTGAATTCGATCAAAAGATCGAACCGTTTCTGAAAGCGGAATACGACCACTCGATGCTGATTCACGCCGCGGACCCGCTTTACGAAACACTCTGCGGCCACACGAAACGAACCGGCGAACCGTTGCGAATGAAATTGTTCGACGCTCCAACCAGCGTGGAGAACCTGGCCTACCAACTCTTCACCGAAATCACGGAACTCGGCTTTCGGCTCACCCGCTTGGAGGTTCGCGAAACCGACACCTCGGTGGTGATCTACAGCCGCGAGGATTGGGTGGAAGACAGTCGGCATCCACGCCGTCGCCATGACGCCTCCGTCTGTTCTGTTCACCCCAATGTCAGCTCGATTCGAGAGGATGAGATTCCTGCTCTCGCCATTTCTTCAACCCGTTGATTTTCAGAAAGGAATCCCATGTCGCGCGATTCGAAGTTCAAGGCGTAGTATGTCCTCGCCGCTGGCGTCTTGTTTCTGCTGTCGGTTTACCTCTGGTTTGCCGGCAACAAGAAATGAGGTTTGTACGTTGGTCTGTGGGTGCCGTCGATTTTTCGTTCGTCGGACTCATGTTGAAAGGAACGCCCAACAAATGAAATGACCCTCTTCCTAGTGGGACTCTTAGTGTCCGGCGTTTCGATCGCGGCCACGGTGTTTTCTGCCATAGGCTTGGACTATTTAGACGATCGAAATTGAAAAGTCCCTCAGTTCGACCAGCACGAATGAACCATTCATTCAACACGAGATCTGGTTATGCACGCGACCAAGAACGATTTGCCAGAATTGAAACGTATCCCATTAGTTGTGCTTCTCAATCAAGCGCTCTCATAACTGATCGACTTGCAGCTTCAAGCGAAGCAGGCACATCGGAACGTGAAGGGGCCGAACTTATTCGCTCTACACGACTTGTTCCACACCGTCGCCGCAGATGCGGCCGGCTTTGCCGACAGCGTGGCCGAGCGAATCGCAGCACTCGGCGGCCAAGCCGAGGGGAGCATCAATGCGGTGGGACGTCGCACCACACTGCTGGCCTATCCGGTGGAGATCGTCGCCGGACGGGATCAAGTTGACGCACTCTCGACCTCAATGGCAGTCGTCGAAAAACGATCCGTGGCTCAATCTACCGAGCCGTCGAACTTGATGACGCCGACACCGCCGACCTGTTGACCGAGGTCTCGCGTGAACTGGATAAGAAACTGTGGTTCGTCGATTCGCACCTGCACGGGAATTCGTGAATTACCGCGGCAGTAATCAATGCCAGGAATGATTGATCATGGCAACGGTGACAACTTGGATGAAACCGCGCCCAACGCCGAGATGCAGACCCCGAGTTCGATGGGGGCTTTGCTGTCAGTTCGCGATCGAGCCAATTCAATTTCGAACGACAACAGCAACGTCATTGATGCGATTGTCGCTCACGGAGCGGCTCCGCAAGGTTTCGGAACTCTGCCTGGCCAATGCAGAATCATTGCTCGCGGCATTGCGGTACTGTGCCGAGCACGCCATCGGCTGCTTCCGGATTCCGAGTTCAATTCTGCCGATCAAGACACATCCCGAAGCTGGCTATCGGGTCGATGACTTGCCGGACGCGACGAGCATCATTGAGACCTTTCGGCGCTGCGGAGATTTCGCGGCCGAACAGGACATTCGGACGTCATTTCATCCGGATCAATTTGTCGTGCTGAACTCGCCGCGCGAGGATGTGGTCGAAAGGTCTATTCAGGATTTGGAGTATCACGCGGAAGTCGCTGAATGGGTCGGCGCGGATGTCATCAACATTCATGGCGGCGGAGCCTTCGGCAATAAACGGTCCGCACTGGCGGCGTTCGCTTGCAATGTGAATCGGCTTTCAGAAGGTGTTCGATCGCGGCTGACGATTGAGAACGACGACAAGACTTACACTCCATCCGACCTTCTTTCGTTGTCTCGCTTTACTGGTTTACCGGTCGTTTACGACGTCCATCATCACCGCTGCTTGCCCGACGAACTCAGCGTTGAAGATGCTACAGCAGCGGCCATCGATACCTGGAACCGCGAGCCGCTGTTTCACATTTCGAGTCCGTTGGCTGGCTGGTCCGGGCCGAAGCCCGCCCGGCATCACGATGAGATTGACATCGACGATTTCCCTGCCTGCTGGGCCGATCTCGGACTGACCGTGGAAGTGGAAGCCAAGAGCAAAGAACTCGCAGTCAGAAAATTACAGGATCAGTACCGTCAGAAATTCCGCAACGAGTCATGAGGCGATCTCGCTTAAGAAGAGTTGCTGTGTCCGTTTCGTCGGGATCTTCGCCACTCAAGCCATAAGGAATTGACCGTGATTGCCGCATTGAATCAACGACTAGAACAGTCCAAGGCTCCGGTGATGCCGCGAGCGAAGACGATTGTGGTGAGCGGAGCTTCCGGGCTGGTTGGCTCGGCGTTGTCGCAGGCAATCGGCGATCATCAATGGAATCTGCGGCGATTGGTTCGCCGAAGTTCTGCCAACGACCGAGGCGACGGTATTTCGTGGAACCCGGAGTCAGGACTGCTGAACTTCACCGGTTTCAGTGGTACTGATGCGGTCGTGCATTTGGCGGGCGAAAACATCGCGAGCGGCCGGTGGACTGCGGCAAAGAAACTCCGCATCCGCGACAGTCGCTTGATCGGGACTCAACGACTCTGCAAGTCACTGGCGTCGATGCCAAATCCACCGCGAGTCTTGGTCTGCGCCTCGGCCAGCCAAATGATTCGTGCGTTTTAATGGATACCATCACCATGACATCAGGTCCCCCATGTCTATCGTCTAACCGTTCTCCAGGGTATGGCCGTGCGCGGCTATGGGTCGGCATCTCCGCCGTCGGTACGTTGGTAACGCTCGCGGCCGCCGCACTCGCCGCTGGGTTGCCAACTTGGGTGGACGCCCGGGTCGGTCCCGGTCTTAGGGCGGCCTTGATGCCCTTGGCCATCTACGTTGCAGCGCATGCGGCCGTACAACTGCCATTCGACTTCTTAGGCGGCTACTTTTTACCCATGTGGTACGGTCGGTCCCGATTGGGGATACGGACCTTCCTCGGGCGATTTTTCCGTGGGGCCGTGGTGTATGGCATCCTTTTGTTCACGAGCTTGGGGTCACTCCTCGTAGGCGGGCATGTCGGCGGTGTGTGGGGCGTCATCGCCGCAGGGTCGATTTTTTCGTGCCTCTTGTTGTGGTGCCGATTGGCCTTCGCAAAGACATTGGCCCACCTTTGTGTCGATGACCCGGGCGTGCGGTCGACTGTCGTGTTCGTGTCGAGCGACGACGAGGGGTTTACCGGAGGCGTGCTCGGAGTACTGACCCCGCGCCGGTTTATGCTCCCTGTGCTATGGCAGTCATCCCTGACGGCTGATCAGTTCGCCTACGCCCGGCGTCGGCGCGAGATTGCTGGATCCAGTGGAATCTGGCGTCGTGGCCGGGTAGTAGCCATTGTTTTCACACTCGCAGGCATGGGATTATCGGCGGTCGCCGTCGGCCCGGACCGGGTCGGCACCGCCGGTGGCACGATCGAGTTCGGCCTGTGGTTTACGCTGTGGTCATTTTTCGGACTGCTCACCCTTCCGACCCTAAATCGGCGCGGAGTGGCCGAGCTGGACGCCTACGTTCGCTCTGCCAGCGTACCGGACACCCTTGTGGCGGCAACCGCTCGAACGCTCGACGCCCATCAGGACGATGAGCCAATTCGACCAGCACTTGTCGAAGCCATCTTTCATCCGATCCCGAGCATCCAGAATAGAAAAGGAGTGGCGAACCGCCGTGTGCTGGGCGCTTGGGACGCGGCCCGCACCGCCGTCTATCTCGGGCTCTCCGGCGGCGGGCTGCTGGGCCGCGCGGTGCATTGCAACTGTGGCCGCCCTGCGCTCTGGGCGTTTCTGCCGGTAGACTAAAGTTGTGTCGATCCGCTTCCTCGCGGACAGTGGTCGGTCGCAGGTCGAGAGCTAGGTCGAGGAACTCGTCCGCTGAGTCCCATGAATGCGGTGCCGTATGCTCGGCGGGGTGCTTGAGAAGGAAAGGAGTACCAGCAGCTTTTGCTCGCCGTCGGGCGGGTGGCGGCGGGCTGGTAACTTGGGCGGAAAGAGTCTGGGATGACAACACGCGGGAGTAAAGTCGGGGTCGTCGGAGCTGGGGTCTCTGGGCTTGTATGCGCCCGCGAACTCGTCCGCAGGGGCTTCGACGTGAACGTGTTCGACAAGGGACGCGTCCCCGGCGGGCGTACCGCCACGCGAATGCCAGAGCCGGGCCTCGCGTACGACCACGGAGCTCAATACTTCACGGCGCGCGACCCGCGTTTTCGAGAGTTGACCGCCGACTGGCTAGCCCGCGGGGTGGTGGCCGAGTGGCCTGGCCGCATCGTCCGCCTTGAGGACGGAGCCGTCATCGACACCTCGCCGCAGCCGCGTTACGTCGGCGTACCTGGTATGTCGGCAATGGCCGCAGACCTCGCCGCCGGGATTCTCGTACGAACCGGCACACGGATCACGGCCGCCACACGTGGACCGGATGGTTGGACGATCGTGACCGATGATGAGGAGACCGTCGGCCCGTTCAATTCGCTCGTTGTGACAGCTCCCGCGCCTCAGTTGCGGGAGCTCCTCGGATCACACCCTTTCGGAGCCGCTGCCGCCACGGTCCGTATGACCCCATGCTGGGCGGTGATGGTGGCGTTCGAGTCTAGGCTCGAAGTCGCCTGGGACGGGGCGTTTGTCCACAGCTCGCCGCTCGCCTGGGTGGCACGAAACAGCTCGAAACCGGGGCGCGACGGAGAGACCGATTGCTGGGTGCTGCACGCGAGCCCTGACTGGTCGGCAGCTAATGTGGAAGCAGCCCCGGACGACGTGGCGAAAGAACTCATCGGCGCGTTCTCTTTGGCGGTCGCCGAGCGACTTCCACCTCCCTGCTACCTCATGGCCCACCGCTGGCGCTACAGCCATGGCTCGGACCCGATTGACCGTCGAATTCTATTCGATCGCGAGGGCGGGCTGGTGGTGTGCGGCGACTGGCTCGCGGGTGGGAGGGTGGAGGGGGCGTTCCTGGCCGCGGTCCGGGCCGCCGAAGCCATTTGCGGCTGGAACGGTCCAAGGTGAGGGATCCGCGCAAGCGAACCTTTTTTTAAGTTGTTGGTGGCGCAGCCCCACGAGTTCTCTTTTGCCAGACGCAACAGGACCTTACGGATTTCGTCCGGCGTCCGTGGCCGGCCGGGTTTGCACTTCGGCTTCGCCTTCTTCACCGCGTGGGCGGTTTCAGTCTCGCGGACCCAGCGACGGCTTGATCGGTAACTGACGATCGAGATACCGATCAAGAGAAGCGGCATCAAGAAGTGACAAGTGACGCGGAGCGATAGCGTCTACCGCTCGCAACCATGTCGTCTGTGACCGGGCGAGCGCTCGCAACGGTCGTTAACCCAAACGGCGCGAGACGCAGAGACAACCGAGAGTTTCGGGGGAGGTCGGCCGGGAAAGCCAACGCGGGTGGGCAAAGGGATGTCGCGCGCGAAACCGAGCGGGAGGCTGCGTGACTCATGCCGTGCGGAAAGTCCCCAAGCCCGGTGACTTTCGCTTCCAGGATGATTACGGAGGAACGGTGCATCCGCATGAACCGTCGATCGCTCAAATCGAATTCGCCCAACGAGTGATCGCCGCGTGTCAGCCCGCACCGGCCTACGGCCGCGTGGACCGAGTCCGGGACAATCACGGCAACCTCGTGGTCATGGAGTTGGAGCTGATCGAACCCGAACTCTGGCTGCGAAACCATCCCCCCGCAGCGACCGCATTCGCGGACGCCATTGCCAAGATCGTTCTCGCTTGACCGGCATCGGCGAAACGTGCGGAGGCATGGCAGATTCGAGATGTTTTGTGCGCGGACTCACGGTTCGATGCGATTCTGAGCCAAGAGAGTGGCGGTCGCTGAAGCTAGAATTGAGCCCTACGAATCAAAGCGAATCCCTCATTCACAGCGCAGGTACACCTCCCATGAAGTTCGCACGCATCTTTGCATATCGTGTCGAGTTGCCTCTGGCGGATCGCTTTTACAATTGGTCGGGTGGGGAGCCTATGAAAAGCCTACGCTCAATACTTCTCCTCATCGGAATGGCGGTGGCGTGCCCGCCGGTCTACGCAGGTGACACCAAACTCCCGGCGACACACCTCGCCCAATCCTCCGGAGATTGCGCATGTGGTGTAACGCCTACCAATCCGCAGCCCGGCCCAGGAAAGACCCCGATGAAATCTGACGATTCAAGCAGTCAATTGACGGTGGAGCGAATCTTCTCCACGGACGAGTTCCAGGAGGAGCGAATCGGCACGATTATCTGGAGCAAGTTGGCCGCGGCCTACTTCACGCTCAAGGAGCCTGCGGCCGAGGGTGCCGGCCAAGCTTTGGTTCGCGTTGATGCGGCCAGCGGCACCGAGGAGGTCGCGGTGCTGGCCAGTGCATTCATCCCCTCTGGCGAGTCAAAGCCGCTCTCCATCGACGGGTTCGCGTTTTCGGCGGATGAAACAAAGCTCTTGATCTACACCAAGAGTCAGCGCGTCTGGCGACTCAACACGCGCGGAGACTACTGGGTTCTAAACATCGGCTCCCAGGAACTGAAAAAGCTCGGCGGCGAGGCATTGCCGTCCACGCTGATGTTCGCGAAGTTCTCGCCCAATGGCTCACGCGTGGCCTATGTCCGTGAGAACAATCTCTATGTCCAAGACTTGCGCGACATGCGCATCAAGGCGCTGACGACGGACGGATCGGCGAGGCTCATCAATGGGACATCGGACTGGGTGAACGAAGAAGAATTGCACATCCGCGATGGCTATCGCTGGAGTCCCGATGGCGAATCAATTGCTTTCTGGAGATTCGACACCACCGGGGTCGAGGACTTTCATCTCCTCGACAACACGCATGGAACCTACCCGCGTCTCACTTCGTTCCCCTATCCCAAGGTCGGCAAGACGAATTCGGCCAGCAAAATCGGCGTGGTCGGCACCGCCGGTGGTGAGATCCGCTGGCTCGATGTGCCGGGTGATCCACGCGAACATTATCTCCCGCAGATGGAGTGGGCTTCCGACGGCGCAGCGATTCTGATCCAGCAGATGAATCGCCTCCAGAACATCAACCGCGTCATGCTTTGGGATGTGAAGACTGGAGCGATTCAGACGATCCTCGAGGAGACCGATCCGGCCTGGCTGGAGAACGAGAACCCCGTGCGCTGGGTGCAGAACGGCAAGGGATTCGTCTGGCTGAGCGAACGCAGTGGATGGCGGCATGTCTATCGGGCGAGTACCGATGGCCATGGACTTTCCGCAGTGACTCAGGGCGATCTGGATGTGCTCGCGGTGGAAGCGATTGATGAGGCCGACGGGCGGCTTTACTTCGCGGCGTCACCGGATAATCCCACGCAACGATACCTGTACCGAGTACCTCTCAAGGGGGGAACGCCCAAACGTCTGTCACCGGCCCATCAGCCGGGATGGCACACTTACGATGTTTCGCCCGACGCGAAATGGGCGGTCCACAAGTACTCCACCTTCGTGACGCCGCCGATTGTGGAACTGATTCGTCTGGCGGATCACAGCGTGGTGCGGGTACTCACGGACAACGCAAAGCTGCGGGAGAAACTCGACAAGCTCGACCGACCGTCCATCGAGTTTTTCCGAGTCGATATTGGGAGCGAGTTGTTGCTCGATGGCTGGTGCCTCAAGCCACCGTCGTTCAACCCGTCGGGCAAATATCCCCTGATGTTCCATGTCTACGGCGAACCGCACGGGCAAACGGTGCGCGATGCCTGGCAGGGACCACGGGGGCTGTGGCACTGGATGCTCGCGCAGCAGGGCTATCTTGTCGCCAGCGTGGACAATCGTGGAACCAATGCTCCGCGCGGGCGCGAGTGGCGAAAGTGCATCCACCGGAAGATCGGCATCATTGCGCCGGAGGAGCAGGCTGCGGCCGCACAAGACTTGTTGAAACGTTGGAGTTTCGCGGACTCGAAACGCGTGGGAATCTGGGGTTGGAGTGGCGGCGGCAGCATGAGCTTGAACGCCCTCTTCCGCTATCCCGATCTGTATCACACCGCCATCGCCGTCGCCCCCAATGCAGATCAACTCCTCTATGACACGATCTATCAGGAACGCTACATGGGGCTGCCCGCCGACAACGCCGACGGCTATCGACTCGGCTCGCCGATCACGTACGCGAAGCAGTTGAAAGGAAACCTGCTGCTCGTGCATGGAACTGGAGACGACAACGGCCACTATCAGGGAACAGAGAAGCTGATCAACGAATTGATCGCTCACAACAAGCGATTCACCGTGATGCCCTATCCGGCGCGTTCGCATGCGATCAGTGAGGGCCAGAACACGGTTCCGCACTTCTACTCGTTGCTGACGAACTACCTGCACGACCACCTGCCGGTTCAGAAAAAGGACTGATCGGCCCCAGCCCATGTCTTGGCTGATATCACGGTCTTTTCAGAAGTCACTGGCTCGTTTGTTTGAATTGGGCAGGCCTTCAATGTGAATTACCGTTGCGTGCGAAACTCGGAAGGTGTCATGCCGGTGGCGGATCGGAAGGCACGGGTGAAGGCGCTGTGGTCGTAGAAGCCGCAGGCGTGTGCGATCTCGGCCACGGATTGATCGGGGTCGCGAAGCATGCGCGACGCGGCCGCGATCCGTGACTTGGTGATGAACTGGCTCGGCGTCAGACCGAAGAGCCGTTTGGTCAGGCGAGCCAGTCGTTGAGATGAAAGTTTGGAGCGACGCGCGAGCCAGGCGGGAGTCACCTCAGACGAGAGGCATTGCTCGAACTCTTCGAGGGCATGTGCGAAGTCCTTGGGAATCTCGTGTGGTTCGACCGGCACACGGAGATCGCGAGAGAATCCGATCAAGCCAACGACTGCACCGTTGGAATCCAGCATCGGCAGCTTCGTCGTCAGGCACCAGACTGGGTCGTGCGGTCGATGCCATTGCATTTCAAGATGGTCAACCAGCGGACGTCCGGTGCGCAGAACTCTCTCGTCCTGTTCGGTGGGAATCCGACCAAAGTCGCCGGGGCAGATGTCACGCGGGCATTTGCCGATGACTTGCGACTTGCTCTTCAAACCGTGCCGAGCCACCAGTGACTCGTTCACGGCCACGTATCGCCCCGCAGCGTCTTTGACGAAAAAGGCCACGTCCGGCGACCGGTCGAAGAGCCTTTCCAGCAAGGCGACCTCCACCTGCGAAACGTGTGGAGGCATGGCAGATTTCGAACGTGTTGTGCGAGGATTCACAGTTCGATGCGATTCTGGGCCAAGAGCCGTGTGGTCGCTGAAGTTGAAATTGGATCGTTAAAATCCATCATACTCCAAGCGGATGCCCATGAGAGCAACGCGATGAGTCGCACGAGCGGAAGCGGGATAGGCTTCCAGCCTGTCATTTCGCGGAGAATCTGACAGGCTGGAAGCCTATCCCACGATTCGGTTCCACTTAGCAATGGAAACTAATGTCATGAATTGGAAGTCATTACTCACAGTGATCGCTCTGTTGGCTGCAACGGTCATGGGCACGGCCAACGCATCGGCAACAGACAAATTCGATACCGACCCGAAACATCAATTGCCGAGGCCGGATGGCAAGCCGGCCGATCAGAGCAAGCCGGTGAAGGTCTACATCATGCTGGGGCAGTCCAACATGCTGGGCTTCGGCAGGATTGGGCCAAAGGAGACGAAGGGCTCGTTGGAGTTCATGGTCAACGAGAAGGGCAAGTACTCGCACTTGGTCGATGACGCGGGCAATTGGATTACTCGGCAGGACGTGCGATACGCCCATGTGATGGATCAGCGCGGCGTCGACTTCAAGGACATGGAGAAGTTCGGCGACGTCCGCAACGAATGGCTGACTCCGAAAGGATCGTTTGGTCCCGAACTGGGCTTCGGACATGTGATGGGGCAGTTTCACGACGAACCCGTGCTGCTGCTCAAAGCGTGCATTGGGAATCGGAGTCTCGGCTGGGACTTGTTGCCGCCCGGCAGCGAGCGATTTGAACATGAAGGCAAGATCTACGCGGGCTACAAGGACGTCGCCAACTTCTGGGACAAGGGAGCCGAACCGAAGCCCGTGCCGTGGTATGCGGGCCGTCAGTACGACGCCGATACGGCGCACGCAAAGGCCGTGCTGAAGAACCTCGATAAGTACTACCCCGGTTACAAAGGTCAGGGCTACGAAGTCGCGGGCTTCGTCTGGTGGCAGGGTCACAAAGATCAAAACGCCGCGCTGGCCGGTCGCTACGAGCAGAACCTCGTGCATCTCATTAAGACGCTGCGGAAAGATTTCAATTCGCCGAACGCGAAGTTCGTGTTGGCCACTGGCTGCGGCAACCCCGGTCGAGAAGGATTCGGCTTGCAGATCGCTGAAGCTCAACTCGCCGTCGATGGCGACAAGGGCAAGTACCCCGAGTTCAAAGGCAACGTCAAAGCGGTTGATACCCGCGACCTGTGGCGCGAAGCGGACGTGTCTCCGGTGAACCAAGGCTACCACTACAACCACAACGCCGAGACCTACTACGAAACCGGCGACTCGCTGGGCCGCGCGATGGCGGACCTACTTAAGAAATAACGGGCCAAGTGTCAGTCAAACGTAGTCACTCGCGTGTCAGTCAACGGTATACGGTGGTAGAAGGAAAGCCTTTCAACGGGAATGCAGATGATTCAAAAAGTCTGTGGAGAAACTTCGTCGTGACCTGGCTCTTGAGTGGCGCGTCGGCCACGCCGAAGTGCAGATGCGGATGGATGTCGATTCCCTCGCAGCGGGCGTCGAGGCCGACTTCTTCCGCGACGACATTCAGGCGGCGTTTCAGCTCGGCATCGAAGCGCCAATGCTGTCCCGGCACATCGCGCCGGCGG
>CAMAYU010000089.1 GCA_945862235.1 Schlesneria paludicola DSM 18645 | reverse complement strand
TTTTTCGGCTGAGCGGATTCGGGCGGGGTGGCTGGGTTCGAGTCTTCGAGTTCCCCGTCTTCGAGATCAATGTTGAACCTGCTGGGGGCGAAGAAGCATCGACCCCAGCCACACACCCGGCGTGCTGCAGGCCATCAAGGATGTACGTCGCGATCTCGGCCACCATCGGGGCGATGGACCCGCCCGTGTGCGGCAGCGGCTTGCCAAACGGAAGGCTCCTTTCGACAATGCCGCCCGTCCGCGAGGGGCCTTTTGAGGGGCCTTCTACAATCCGGACGGAACCGGCAGTTGTGGGCGGATCGTTGTTCGCCGTTGTCGGTCGGCTGGGCAATCTCAGGGAGGAAACTGTGGAACTGCGACGTAATCCGACTCGGTCGGTGAAGATTGGTTCGGCCACGATCGGGGCTGGGAACCCGATTGCCGTGCAAAGCATGACGGCGACTCACACGCAGGACATCGACGCGACGGTCGCTCAGATTGAAGACCTCTATCGCGCGGGAGCCGATGTTGTCCGCGTGGCCGTGGACAGCACCAAGGACGCCGCCGCGCTCGTCGAGATTCGGAAGCAGACGAAGGCGAATCTGGTCGTTGATCTGCAAGAGAACTATCGACTGGCGGAGGTCGTTGCGCCGCATGTTGACAAGCTGCGCTACAACCCCGGTCACCTCTATCACCATGAGCGCGAGAAGCCGTGGCAGGAGAAGGTGAAGTACCTCGCCGACATCGCTCGTGAGCATGACTGTGCGATGCGTGTCGGCGTGAACTGCGGCTCGGTCGATCCGGCCAAGAAGGAAAAGTACGACCCCGCCGATTCGATCACGCCGATGCTGGAGAGTGCTTGGGAGCACTGCGACTTCCTCGATTCGCTCGGCTTCACGCGGTACTGCGTTTCGCTGAAGGACTCGGACCCGATGAAGGTCATTGAGGGGAACCGGCGCTTCGCCGAGAAACGCTCGGATGTTCCGCTGCATCTCGGCGTGACCGAAGCGGGGATGCCGCCCGATGGGATTCTCAAGACGCGGATCGCATTTGAACAACTGATCTCGAAGGGAATCGGAGACACCATCCGCGTGTCGCTGACGGTCCCGAACTCGCGCAAGTCGGAGGAGATCGACGCCGGGCGAAAGATTCTCGCCGACATCGCCGCCGGTCGTGTGAGGTCGTTCGTGGACTACGGCCTGCCGACGCTGAATATCATCAGTTGCCCGAGCTGTTCGCGCGTCGAGAACGAAGCGTTCATCGACCTCGCTCAGCAGGTGAAGGAGATGACTGCGTATGCCAAGGATCACGCGATTACCATCGCTGTGATGGGCTGCCGCGTGAACGGCCCCGGCGAAACAGACGACGCCGACCTCGGCCTCTGGTGCGGCCCCAGCTTCGTGAACCTCAAGAAGGGGCCGCTCGAATTGGGTGCATTCCCGTACGACGCCATCCTGCCGCGGTTGAAGGACGAACTCGACAAGGTCATCGCCGCGAAGGTAGCCGGTTGATTTGTAGGATGGGCACTCTTACCCGTCCGCTCTTCTCAAACAGGCCGCGATCAAAAACGGAAACCAACAGCCGGACGGGCAAGAGTGCCCCTCCTACAAACCATCAAGGCTCACGCATGCTCGGTACACAACTCACTCCGTCCCAATACCTCAAGCGCTGCGCCGAGGTCTTCGATACGCTCGATGTCTCACAGATCGAGGGACTGGCGGACGCGATCTACTCCGCCTACGAGAACGGCAAGTTTGTCTTCTTGATCGGGAACGGCGGCAGCGGCTCGAACTGTTCGCACTTTTGCGAAGACCTTGGCAAGAGCACGCTCGACCGTAAGGACTTCATGAAGGACGGTGTGAAGCGGCTCAAGGTGCTGAGCCTCACCGACAACACGCCTTACATCTTGGCTTGGGGCAATGATGAGGGCTTCGATCAAGTCTTCGTCCAGCAGCTCAAGAACTTTGCTTCGCCGGGTGATGTCCTGATCGCGATCAGCGGCAGCGGGAACAGTCCCAACATCCTCAGCGCAGTCGAATGGGCCAACAAACACGATCTCGTGACGTGGGGCATCACCGGCTATGGCGGCGGCAAATTGAAGTCGCTCGGCCAGAAGAACCTCCACGTCCCGCTCGACGACATGGGGATGGTTGAGTCCGTTCATCTCGTGGCCTTCCACTGGATCCTGAACGACATTCACGGGCGGATCAACAAGGTCGGGCGGTACGCCAATGGTTGAGGGTCGACGGTTGATGGTTGAGAGTCAGAAGTGGTCCGCACTTGAGTTCTTTCGATCCATTATCCTTCGGTCATCAACTCAACACTCTTCACCCTCAACCCTCAATCATCGACCCTCAACCACCCATGACTTCCCCCATTGAACAGATTCGCAACATCGGCATCATCGCTCACATTGATGCCGGGAAGACGACGACCACCGAACGCATCCTGTTTTATGCGGGCGTGACCCATCGCATGGGGAACGTCGATGACGGCACGACCGTCACCGACTTCGACCCCGAAGAGGCCAAGCGGGGGATCACGATTTACTCGGCGTCCGTTTCGTGCAAGTGGCAGGGACACACGATCAACATCATCGACACGCCGGGACATGTCGATTTCACCGCCGAGGTCGAACGCAGCCTGCGAGTCCTCGATGGTGGCGTCGTGGTGTTCAGCGCTGTCGAAGGGGTCGAGGCTCAGAGTGAGACCGTGTGGCGTCAGGCGGACAAGTACCACGTCCCGCGAGTCTGCTTCATCAACAAAATGGACCGGATCGGAGCGGGATTTGATCGAGTGTTCGGCCAGTTGTCCGAGCGGCTCAGGGCGAACCCGATTGCGATTTCGATCCCGATCGGCGAGGGACCGGTCACCAATCCGACGGGCTTTCGCGGGATCATCGACCTGGTCCAGATGAAGGCTCTCTACTTCAACTCGGCCGAGCAGGGGAAGGTGATCGACGTGCAGCCGATCCCCGAGGATGAGCAACTGCGGGCTGAAGAATGGCACGGCAAGCTCATCGACGCCATCGCCCTCATCGACGATGAGGCTTTCGCAATCTACGACGAAACCGGCGATCTGCCTGAAGACCAGATCATCCGCGTGCTGCGGAAGGCGGTTGTGTCTTACCAGCTTCAGCCGGTGTTGTGTGGCTCGTCGCTCGACTACATCGGCGTGCAACCGATCCTCGATGCGGTCGTCCGATACTTACCCAGTCCCGTAGATGTGGCAGCCGTCGAAGGGAAGAATCCCAGCCCGAAGAAGGCCGACAAGATCGAAGTCCGTCAGCCGTCCGACAAGGAGCCGTTCTGCGGACTCGTCTTCAAGATTCATGCCGATGAGCACTCCGAGTTGTACTTCGTCCGCATCTATTCGGGCGTGATGAAGAGCCGGTCGCGCGTTCTCAATCCGCGCACGGGCGACAAGGAAATGATCAGCCAGCTCTGGCGGATGGAAGCCGACTCGCGCGAGAAGTTGGACGAAGCCTCGGCAGGAGACATCGTTGGCGTCGTCGGTCCCAAGGACGCGGTGACGGGCGACACGCTGTGCGACCAAGCCAACGGCATCCTGCTCGAGTCGATCCGCTTCCCCGAATCGGTGATCTCGATGGCCATCGAGCCAGAGACCTCGGCCGACCGCAAGAAGTTGGAAGAGACGCTGAAGGTGATGGTCAAGCAGGACCCGACGTTCTCGGCCAAGATCAGCGAAGAGACCGGCCAGACGATCATCAGCGGTATGGGCGAACTGCACCTCGAGATCATCAGCAAGCGGATGGAACGCGACTTCCACATCAAGATGCGAACACACAAGCCGCGCGTGACGTATCGCGAAACGATCTCGGCCAAAGTCCAACAGGAAGGGACGTTCGATCGGCAACACGCCGGAGTCCGTCAGTTTGCGAAAGTGACCATCCTGCTCGACCCCGATTCCAGCGACGCGGGGGTCACTGTCACGAGCAAGATGAAACCGAACGTCATGCCGATCGAACTGGCAGAGATTTTCCAACAGGCCCTGCGCGACGAACTCAAGGGAGGCGGCCTCATCGGCTATCCACTGATCAACGTGAAGGCCGTCGCGGTCGATGCCCATTATGTCGAGGGCGAGACGACCGAAACCGCGATCCGCGCGTCGGTGGCCGATGCCGTCCGCCAGGCCCTGCAAGCGGTCGGCACCACGTTGCTCGAACCGATCATGAAGTTGGAAGTCGTCACGCCAAGTGACTTCGTGGGCAACATCTCCGCCGACTTGAACGCACGCCGCGCGATGATCGTCAACACGGAACTGCGCGGCCACCTCGTCGTCATCATCGCTGAATCCCCGCTTGCCAAAATGTTCGGCTACTCGACCGATGTCCGCAGCCTCTCACAAGGCCGAGCCTCTTTCACGATGGAACCGCTGCGATACGATGTCGCCCATGACCAGCAGCAGGATTCGTAGCTCCGTCGCTACGCTGTTGTCGTCCACGTTCTTGTTTGTATTCCATTTTCTTGCCTTGTCCCCTCGCCCCGGCTTTGCGGGGAGAGGGTTAGGGTGAGGGGGCTTCTCTTCTCCGCTTCGCCTCGCACCCCACCATGAACATCATCCCCACCGAACTCGCCGGACTGCTGTTGATCGAACCGAAGGCTTTCGGCGACGCACGCGGCTTTTTCTTCGAGAGTTACCAGCGTGAGCGATACCTCGCGGTGGGCATCGACGCCGACTTCGTACAGGACAACGTTTCGCGGTCGTGTCGAGGCACCCTGCGCGGGCTGCACTATCAGTTGACGCGGCCGCAGGGAAAGCTGGTCTTCGTTACGCGCGGCGAAGTTGTGGACGTGGCCGTCGATTTGCGACGCGGTTCGCCCACGTTCGGTCGCTCGTATGTTGCCATATTGAATGAGACCAACCACCGCCAGCTTTACGTTCCGCCCGGCTTCGCCCACGGCTTCTGTGTGACGAGCGACTCGGCCGATGTCGTCTACAAATGTACCGATTACTACGCGCCCGCTGACGAACGAACACTTCTCTGGAACGATCCAGCCCTGAAAATCGAGTGGTCCGACATTCATCCTCGCATCCTGTCCGAAAAGGATCAGCGCGGCATCTTGCTGAGTAACGCCGAGGTCTATCCGTGACAGTCCCGCTCCCGCGCATCGCACTCACCCTAGGAGACGTGGCCGGAATCGGCCCAGAGGTCGTCGCGCGGGCTTTGCTCGACGAGCGACTGACAGCCTGCTGCCGTCCTTTCGTTGTCGGCCATCCCGAGGTGCTACGTCGCGCGCTGACGCTCATCAAGTCCGACATCGCCGTTCGTGAAGTGAGCAGCCTCCCTCCCGGTGGGGGGGAGGCCAAGAATCTCAAAAGCATCGACTGTTGGAACCCTTCCGCAGGTGACGCGGCGGCCGTTCCGATCGGTCGTATCGATCCCCGTGCAGGGCGAGCAGCATACGACTACTTGGTCGCTGCCACGCGAGCCGCTTTGCGGGGTGAGATTGATGCGATCACGACCGCGCCGCTCAACAAAGCGGCGTTGCACGCGGCGGGACTCAACTATCCCGGTCACACGGAAATCCTGGCGGAAGAATGCGGCGTGCGCGAGTTCGCGATGATGCTCTACCTCCCGCCGGGGGAACCGCTGCGAGGCCCGTTCGGGTTGGGAGTCGCCCACGTCACGCTGCACACGTCGATCAAAAGTGTGCCCGGATTACTGACGACACCGCACATCGAAGAGACGGTCCACCTGATCGACCGATTTCTGAAGCGAGTCGGCTGCGAGTCCCCTCGGATCGGTGTCTGCGCACTGAATCCTCATGCAGGCGAAGAAGGCTTGTTCGGCGCTGAGGAGGCGACGCTGATTGCTCCCGCTGTCGAGGCCGCGTGCCGCACGGGGGTCCTCGCGACCGGACCGATTCCCGCCGACGCACTGCTGCGTCGCGCGGTGCACGGCGAGTTCGATGGCGTCGCCGCGATGTATCACGATCAGGGCCACATCGCTCTCAAATTGATCGGCTTCGAGCGGGCCGTGAACGTGACGCTGGGCCTCCCCGTCATTCGCACCAGTCCCAGTCATGGCACCGCCTTTGACATCGCCTGGCAGGGCCACGCACGAGCCGATGGTTTTATTGAAGCCGTTCGCACGGCCGCGATGCTCGCGACGAATCGCAAACAAGGCGAATAGCCGCCTGATCACCCGTGACCGGTTATTTCGCCGAGTCGGCGGTTCCCTTGCGACAGCCGTTGATCGCGATGCTCTTGCTCATTGAGGCCGTGCTGCATGGCACGGTTCGTTGAGGTCGCACGTCGGCAATTCGGGCCCTGGCCTTGTTGGGTCTGCGAAAACTGTAGGGGGGGACCAGCGGCGCTTCGTCGCGCCGGCCCACCATGATTTCTCGATGTTTCCTGCATGGTGGGCCGGCGCTGGAAGCGAGCTGGTCCCACCGTACATTGAAAAAGGCGATGGCCTTGGTCGGCAATGCGGTCGCGTTGCGAGTCTCGTGTTTGACCGCTAGCTTGGCTGCTCCAAGCGGTACCCAATGCCGCTCCAGTCACCAGAGGAGCATCGGAATGATTGATCGACCGCGAATGATGTCGGCTTGGCACCGCTTCGCTCAGGGGTGGCTGGCGCTGGTGTGCTTCCTGTGCTTTCAAATTTTGAGTGCTCAGTCTCAAGAGCGGCCCGATTCCGAACGGCAATCACCAGCAGCGGCTCCGCCAACGTCTCCAGCTTCGTCTACGACGGCCAACGAGTTCGAGAAGTTCGTTGCGCCGCTCTTGGGGCGTCGCTGTACGAGCTGTCATGCGGGAGAGGAGCTAAAAGGGAAGCTCGATCTTTCCACGCGCGAGAAACTGTTGGTTGGCGGTGAGAGTGGTCCCGCGTTGGTCCCCGGTCAGGTCGAGCAGAGTCTGATTTGGCAGCGCGTTTCGGCAGACGAGATGCCGCCGAAACATCCGCTGAGTGCGGATGAGAAGGCTGTCTTGAAGATGTGGATCGAAGCGGGGGCTGTTTGGTCAGGTGGGCCTCTCGATCCGCTCGCCATCTCGTCGGAGCATCGGGCCGGGCGCGATTGGTGGTCGCTCAAGCCGATCATTCGACCGACGATGCCGGACGTGCCACCCGCCAGATTCGCGCGAGAAGTGGGACCGACGCGTCAGCCGCTCGATGCGTTTGTTCGCGAGACGCTTGTCACACGCGGATTGAAGCCCGCGTCCGAAGCCGACGGTCGCACGCTGATTCGTCGCGTTTCGTTCGATCTGCTCGGGTTGCCGCCGAGTCCCGAGGAGGTCGATGCGTTTGTGAGTGACCTCGCGCCGGATGCGTTTGAGCGGTTGGTCGATCGGCTGCTCGCGTCGCCTCATTACGGCGAACGTTGGGCGCGGCACTGGCTCGACGTGGTGCGGTTTGGTGAGAGCAACGGCTTCGAGCGTGATCTGCCTCGGCCCAATGCGTGGCATTACCGCAACTGGGTGATCGACGCGCTGAACCGCGACCTGCCGTATGACGAGTTCGTTCGCTGGCAGCTTGCGGGAGACGTGATTGCTCCGGGCGATGTCGAGGCGATGAAGGCGGTCGGATTTCTTGTGGCCGGCGCACATGACACGGTCGTTCCGGTCGTCGATCGGATGCGTGCGATGATGCGGCAGGACGAGTTGGAAGACACCGTCGGCACGGTCAGTCAGACGTTTCTCGGCCTGACCGTGAACTGCGCCCGCTGTCACGATCACAAGTTCGATCCGATCTCGACGCGCGAGTACTACCAGATCGCAGCGGCCTTGGCGGGAGTCGATCACGGCGAGAAAGAGTTCGTCGCGCTCGAGGTGACTCAACGACTGAACGCGATGAAGTTGCAGATCGACTCGCTCGCTAGGCAGCTGCGTGAACAAGAAACTCCGATTCGCGAGGCGGTTCTCGCGGAGAGAATGCGGGCCCGTGACACCGCGTCCAAGGGCCAGAACGAAGACCCCTCAACCCCGGTCCCTCTCCCGGCCACCGAAGCGGCGGTGCCCAAGCCGGGGCGAGGGGAGCAAGGCAAGACGGCACCGACTCCGCTCGCTGCGTGGGACTTTGCGGCGAAGAACCTCAAGGACCAACTGGGAACGATGCACGCGAAGTTGCACGGTTCGGCGAAGCTCGATGAGGGGGGGCTGCTCGTAGACGGAACGACAGGTTACGCCAGCACCGCGCCGTTGGGACGCGATCTGTTGGAGAAGACGCTCGAAGTCCGAGTCCGCTTGAAGTCGCTGGACCAGCGCGGCGGCGGGGCGATCAGTTTGCAAACGACCGGCGGGCATCAATTCGATGCGATCGTCTTCGGTGAGAACGAGCCGCGTCGCTGGATGGCCGGGAGCGAGGGCTTCGTCCGGACGTTGCCGTTTGCCGGGACCGACGAAGGTCAAGCCGACAAAGAGTTCGTCGTCTTCGCGCAGGTCTATCGCGCCGATGGGACGATCACCGGCTATCGCAACGGCCAGACGTATGGCAAACCGATCCGCAAGGAAGCGGCGTTGAAGTACGAGGCCGGGAAGTCGCAGATCGTCTTCGGTCTCAGACACGGCACGGAAGTGGGAGGCAATCGCATGCTGAACGGCCTCATCGCGTCAGCCCGCTTGTACGACAAGGCGTTGACGGCGGAAGAGGTCGCTGTGGCGGCAGGCTCGGCCAACACGTTTGTCACCGAGGCCGAGATTCTCGCGAAGTTGTCACCCGAAGACCGCGAGACGCGAGCCTCACGCCAAGCCGAACTCGGCGACGAACAACTCAAACATGCCAACCTCAGCAAGAGCGGGCCGGTCAAACTTTACACGGCCATCGCTACGCAACCGCCCCCGATGAAGGTCCATCAGCGCGGCAGCGTCACGTCGCTCGGAGATGAGGTCGCTCCCGCTGGTCTCGCGTCGATCCAGGGCCTCGCCCCCAGCTTCGGTCTCAAGCCCGACGCCATCGAATCGCATCGTCGCGTCGCGCTGGCGAACTGGATCACCCACGCCAACAACCCGCTCTTCGCTCGCGTCATGGCCAACCGAGTCTGGCACTATCACTTCGGTGCGGGCCTCGTCGAAACACCCAGCGACCTCGGCTTCAATAGCGGCAGGCCGAGTCATCCGGAGTTGTTGGAATGGCTGGCAGGGGAGCTGAGAGGGGGAGAGGGAGAGAAAGGGAGAGGGGGAGACAAAGCGGCGAGAGATACTCCCCGTCTCCCTTTCTCTCCCTCTCCCCTTCCATCCTTCTCGATCAAACGCTTCCACCGCCTCCTCGTCGCCTCTGCGACGTACCGCCAGTCCTCGACCTTCAATGCCGCCGCCGCGAAGGTTGATGCGGGGAACAGGCTGCTCTGGCGGATGACACCGCATCGGTTGGAGGCCGAGTCTGTGCGCGACGCGATGCTGAGCGTGGCGGGCGAGTTGAACGACGAACTCGGCGGCAAAGGTTACTCCGACGTGAACTCGTACTTTTTCAAGGGGACTCAGTTCTACGACCCGATCGACCCGATCGGCTTCCCGAATCAGCAACGCACCATCTACCGCATGTCAGCGCGAGGCGGTCGCAGCCCGTTTCTCGACACGTTTGATTGCCCCGACCCGAGTTCCACCACGCCCAAACGCTCGTCCACGGTGACGCCGCTCCAAGCGCTGTCGCTCATGAATCACTCGTTCGTCCTGCGCATGGCCGATCAGTTTGCAGGACGATTGAAGTTGGAAGCGGGAGACGCTGTTGAAACCCAAGTCCACGCGGCCTATCGGCAGCTCTACGGTCGCACGCCCGATCGCGATGAAGTTCTGTTGAGTGTCGATTTCGTGAAGCGCCGCGGCCTTCCCGCCTTCTGCCGCGCGATGTGGAATTCGTCCGAGTTCTTGTTCGTCGATTGATGCCCCGCCTCGTTTAACCGCGACCCTCGGGAGAGCGCGTCAGTCGGGCTGCCTGGCTGGAAGCGCGCTCCCCCGAGGGTCGCGGTTAAACGATCTTTCTGAAAGTTCCGCCCATGACCACCAACCGTCGCGATTTTCTCTCGTGGTCCACGCACGGTCTGACGGCGACCGCGTTAATGAGTCTGCTTCAGCGAGATGGCTCGTTGAGTGCGGCCGATGTCGTCGCGAAGGGATCACAGCCGCAGCTCGCCACGCCGGGTGAGGCGGCCGATCCGCCGCCGCATTTGGGGGCGAAGTGCAAGCGGGTGATTCACATCTTCTTGTGCGGGGGGATGAGTCACCTCGATTCGTTCGACTACAAGCCGCTGCTCGAAAAGTATCACGGCCAGCCGCTCCCCTCGACCGAGAAGCCCGAGACGTTCTTCGGGAAGATCGGCCTCCTTCGGAAGAACGATTGGGAGTTCAAACAGCGCGGCGAGTGCGGGCTGTGGATCTCGGACCTTTTTCCTCACATCGCGGGCGTCGCGGATGAGCTGACAATCATTCGCTCGATGATCGCCGACTCGGCCAATCACACGCCCGCGACGTTTCAGGCCAACACCGGCTTCCGGTTGAACGGCTTCCCCGTACTCGGGTCGTGGATGAGTTACGGCCTCGGCTGCGAGACGGACGATCTCCCCGCGTATGTCGTGCTGCCCGATCCGCGCGGGTTTCCAGCGGGCGGGACGATCAATTGGTCGAACGGTTTTTTGCCGACGCGGCATCAGGGAGTCGCCTTCCGGACGAAGGGGTCGCCGATTGAGGATTTGTTTCCCAAGTGGGCCGGGCAAACGGGGGCTGACGCCCGGAAGAGCCAGGGGACTCACGTCCCCCGCTCAGACGGGGGGTTGTTTGACTTAGAAGCCGAACGTGAGACGCGCGAGTTCGTCGCAACGATCAACCGGCGACATCAGGCGACTCGGCCCGAGAGCGATCTCGCCGCGCGGATCAAAAGTTATGAGCTGGCTGCGAAGATGCAGTTGTCTGTCCCGCGCGTGACCGATCTGGCTGGAGAGACCGCCGCGACTCAGGAGGCTTACGGACTGAATCGCGACGAGACCGCCGAGTTCGGTCGGAGTTGTTTGCTCGCGCGACGACTGCTCGAACAGGGCGTGAGGTTTGTTCAACTGTTTGCCGGAGGTTCGTTCGGCTCGCCGCGCATCAACTGGGACGGCCACGAGAGTGTCAAAGAGAACCACACGCAGGAGGCGCTGCGCGTCGATCAACCGGTCGCCGCCTTGCTGCGCGATCTCCGTCAACGCGGGATGCTCGACGACACGCTCGTCCTGTTCACGACCGAGTTCGGTCGCACGCCGTTCGCCCAATCCGAATCGAACACCGTCGGCGGCGGACGCGATCACAACATGTACGGCTTCAGCGTCTGGATGGCCGGCGGCGGCTTGAAGCACGGCCTGTCGTATGGCTCGACCGACGATGTCGGCTGGAAATCAGTGGACAAGCCGGTCTATTGGCACGACTTCCACGCCACGGTTCTCAACCTGCTCGGCATCGACCATCAGCGGCTGACGTACTACCACAACGGCATCGAACGGCGGCTGACCAACGTGCATGGCGAAGTTGTTAGCGACTTGTTGGCGTGAGGATTGTCGCAGCTGAATGTGTGGCGATGAAAGCGAGAGCGCGATGCTTCCACAGCCAGATCATCACTCCCCGGAACGACGCGACCCTGTACCGTTCTCGGAGGAGGAGCTTGAGTGGCGATTCCGTAATCGGAAATCACTTGAAGGTGCTAGGCGGTCAGCGATGAAGGCGGCTCTGATTGGGCCACTGCCGGTCATCGGGCTCGTTATTGTTGGTCCCATCTTGAGCGCAAGGGATGGTGGGCAGTTTGAATTCATCCCGCCGATCTGGTTTTTTGTCGGAGCCCTGTTCTGGACGATCATTTTTGGTGGGTTCTATGTGTTACTGACGGGCATCGTTTCTGGATGGATTGCTCATCGGTTCGCCTGCGATACTGCGGTACCGGCCTCACGCCTCGCCATCGCCATCGCATGGGTCGCCAACCTGAGCTTGTGGGGATGGGTGGTGGTTGTCGCGATGACCGATTCGTAAACTGCCGCAGTGTTCCGCAGTTCGACGGATCACCGTATCGGGAACATCAAAACGAAAGGCAACACAATGAAAGCAGACTTCAAAACGGGGGCGGTGTGGTTGATGGTCGGAGCGGCGCTGGTGTGGATCGCTCAGCCGGGTGATTGGGCACGACTGGCGACGGCTCAAACGGGAACGGCCGCGGCGGTGGTCGAGTGGGAGTACAACTCGCAGAGCGTCGAGGCGGCGTCGATTCAGACCAAACTGGTCGAGCTGGGCGGCGGCGGCTGGGAGGTCTTCTCGGTGACAAGTACCGACGGCATGGTGGAGTCTCCGGGAGCCGATGGTAAGCCGCATGTGATCTCGCAACGGTTTGAAGTCACCGCGAAACGCCCCAAACAGAAATAGGCTGCGATGTATTCGATCCTCATCAAGCTGGCCAATCCGTTCCTGCTGGCGATGCTCGCGCTGGGTATTGCACTCGCGATGAGGTGGCGGCGGCGCGAGAACCGGAGCGGGTGGCTGGCGCTCGTCACCGGGTTGTATGCCGTGCTGTACGTCTACTGTTTGCCGGCGACTTCGTACTACGCGTGCGGATCGCTCGAATGGCAGTTGCCGCGCGTGATCGCTCGGCCCGAAGGAGTGCAGGCGATCGTGGTGCTGGGGGGCGGTATTGTTCCTTCGCCACACGAGGGCGTGGCCACGCGGCTGGCGGATGGTTCGCTCTGGCGGTGTCACAGGACTGAAGAGCTGTATCACGAAGGCCCGTCGTGCTTGGTCTTCGTGATCGGCGGCAATCCCGATGGGACGCGCGGCGAGGACGTGTCGAAAGTGATGGCGGGAGTCCTCGAACAACTCGGCGTCGCGAAGGGCGACCTAGTCGTTGAGTCGGAGAGCCGCAACACGCAGGAGAACGCGAAAGCGGCAGTCGGACTGCTCAAGGCCGACAACATCACGAAGCCACTCCTCGTGACGAGTTCACTGCATCTCGCACGAGCCACACGGCTGTTTCGCAATCAGGGGATCGAGGTCATCCCGGTCGGCTGCGACTATCTCACCGACCATTTTGAATGGGGCCGCTTCGCGTTCCTGCCGAGTACCCGCGCGGCTCAATCGACCACGGAAGCCTTCCGCGAATGGATGAGTACGCTGGCTTCAAGGGCACGCGGTGAGTGAACGGGCACACCAACCCGCAGCGTGAGCGAGGACGTTGCGCGTCCGCACGGATGAAGAGAAAGCGGGCACTTTCCTCGCTGACGCTGCGGGTTAGTGTGCCTCACACGATCAGCATCGCATCGCCGTAGCTGAAGAAGCGGTACTGCTCGGCGATCGCGGCTTGGTAGGCGGCGCGGATCGAGTCGGCTCCCGCGAACGCGCTGACGAGCATCAGCAGCGTGGACTTCGGCAGATGAAAATTCGTCAGCAGGGCCTCGACGATTTGGAACTGGTACGGCGGACGAATGAACAGCCGCGTCTCACCACTCCACGGTTGGAGGCCACCGTACAGCATGGCCGATTCGAGCGTGCGGAGGCTGGTCGTACCGACGGCCACGACGCGACCGTGGTTGGCGCGTGTCGTGGCGAGTTGTTCGACGGCGGCGGCGGGAAGCTCGCACCATTCCGAGTGCATCGGGTGATCGGCGAGGTTCTCGACCGCGACCGGACGGAACGTACCGAGGCCCACATGGAGCGTGACTTCGGCCCGTTCGATGCCTCGCGCCGTACAGGCATTCAGCAGCGACGGCGTGAAGTGGAGGCCGGCCGTTGGTGCGGCGACCGATCCCGGCTGGCTGGCATAGACGGTTTGGTATCGCTCCCAATCATTGGCCTCGGGCGTCTGACGGTCGAAGTACGGAGGCAGCGGCAGCGTGCCAAATCGGGCCAGCAGTTCGACGGCACTGCCCGCGAGCGACGGTTCAAAAACGAAGACGCCATCCGGTTCGCGGCCGATCAGTTTGAGAGACAACTCAGCACCGTCCACGATCGGAATCACAACCGTCTCGTTCGGCTGGAGGTATCCGCGCGTCTGGCCGATCAGTTTCCAACGACCGTCCGCGTCGCTGTTCAAGTAAAGCCCCTCCCACTTGCCGCCGGTGGCAGCTCGATGGCCGAGCAGTCGGGCCGGAAGGACACGCGTGTTGTTGAAGACGAGGCAATCTCGCGCGGCCAGCAGATTCGGCAGGTCGCGAATCTGGCGATGCTCGATGTGACCCGACTGTCGATCCAAGACCAGCAACCGCGAGGCATCTCGCTCGGGGAGTGGCTCTTTCGCGATCAGATGCTCGGGGAGCGTATAGCCAAAGGCCGATAAGTGATCGAGGTTCTGCACGGGATGGCTCGTGAACGGAATGGCAGTTCGGTCTTGCGCGGCAACAAGGTAAGAGGTCGCGCTTCGTAGGGAAACCCTTCATGACAATGGCTGAGGCGGCTCCGGTTCCGATCGCGTTCTGCATCACGGAGCTGGATCGGGGCGGGGCCGAACGTGCGTTGAGCCAGCTCGTACTTGGGTTGAACCGTGACGAGTGGTCTCCGCGCGTCTTTTGCCTCGGGCCGCGTGGCCACTTTGCCGACGTGATCGAAGCGGGCGGCGTGATGGTCGAGTGTTTCGATGCCTCTGGGCTGTTGAGCCTCCCGCGCGTGTTGCTGCGACTGACGCTGGCTCTGCGCCGGTTCCGGCCGCGAATCCTTCAGACGTTTCTGTTTCACGCGAACATCGTCGGGCGAGTCGCCGGGAGGTTGGCGCGAGTCCCGCGCATCGTCTCGGGAATTCGAGTCGCTGAACGTCGGAGCCGCTGGTTTGGGCGAGTCGATCGCTGGACGAATGGTCTCGTCGATCACAACGTGTGCGTGAGCCAGGGTGTCGCGGACTTCGCAGCCACCCAAACGGGGCTGTCTCGCCGCAAGTTGTCGGTCATCCCGAATGGCGTCGAGTTCGAGACGTTCGCGGCGGCGGCCCCGTCCGATCTGACGCCGTTCGGCGTGCCGGTCGGTTCGCCCGTCTGCATCACGGTCGGACGCCTTGAGGAGCAAAAGGGAATCGACGTGCTGCTCGACGCGGCCGTGCGCGTGCAGGCCGCTCATCCCAACTGTCACTTCCTGATCGTGGGGGACGGCCGTGATCGCGTCTCGTTGCAAGCCCGAGCGGTCGAGCTGGGACAGGCCGCCACGACCCACTTCACGGGGCTGCGGGCCGACGTTCCGAGCCTCCTCGCCGCCGCGACCCTGTTCGTTTTGCCATCGCGGTGGGAGGGAATGGCAAACGCCCTGCTCGAAGCGATGGCCAGCGGCCTCCCCGTGGTGGCGACAGCCGTAGAAGGTTCTACCGAACTCGTAAGGTCTGGCGAGACGGGACTACTTGTCCCAGCAGGGACTTCCGTCGAATTGGCGACGGCGATTTGCAGTGTGCTCGCCGCTCCTCGCCACTCCCGCAAGATGGCTCTCGTCGCGCAAGGCATTGTCAAGTCAGACTATACGACAGATGCGTCTGTTCGCGCGTACTGCCGCCTATACGAGCAACTCGGCGTTCGAGGCTGATTCCGGTCCTCCGCCCGCTCTCCCGAAGAATTTTCCCAAAATCTTCAATCTCTTGCCCAGCAACGGACTGCGCTCCAAGTCCGTCGTCGCCGCACGGTCATCCCGAGATTGCCGCTTGCTTCGTTTGAAACGGTTGGTAAATTCTCCCCGTCGGTGGGGACAAATGGGGAACGATGGTGACAAATGGCACTGACGGGAACATATCCAAGAACGCTCGACGAAAAGAAGCGCGTTCCCGTTCCCAAACGGCTGCGTGATGACTTTGGCGAGGCCGAGCTAACTAGCTTGGTGGTCGCACCGGGAACCGAGAAATCGTTGGTGATCTATTCCCCGGCTGGTTTCGAGGCGTTCGCAGCGAAGTTGAAGACCGAGGGAAATCATCAGAAGTACTTGCGGCTGTTTTATTCAGCCGCCGAGCGCGTCGAGTTGGACGGTCAAGGCCGGATCCGGATTCCAGATCGGCTGACCGAGTACGCAGGACTGAAGCGAGATACCTATCTGCTGGGAGTTCAGGACCACGCGGAGCTGTGGGACAAGGAAGCGTGGGACGCCTTCATGACGGAACACACTCCCGCCTTCGACGAGTTGGCGGCGCGAGCGTTGGGTGGCTGAGACTTGTTCAAAGTTGAGAGCCTGTTGAAACAGGGGCGTGAGGCAGGTTTGGAACCTGCCGGTGAAACATGGATGTGAAGCACTGGCAGGTCTCGAACCTGCCTCACGCCCCGCTTTCAACGGACTGCGACGAGACAAGGAAGTGGTGACAGACAGGGAAGTGGGGGATTCGGACAAGGAAGAATCCGCTGGCGACCGGGCTGTGCGGACGGACGAGGCTGGAACGGATGCCAGGCCTTGAAAACGCTGGAGACCTTGCGGCAGCTTGGCCCTCGGCAAGTCATTCGCCCAAAGGGCGTAGTCGCCGGGTGACACGGAAGTCACCCGCGGCGAATGATTTCACAATGCGACACGACTCAGACGGCTCGGCCAATGGATTGGCCGAGCCGTCTGTTTTTGATGGGCGATTGGCAGAGGAGGAACGCCTCGTTCAGACCAACCCGAAGCGTGAGCGAGGAGGCCGCAGTTGGACCTGCTCGCTCATGCTTTGAAGCCTGACGCTTCGCCGTTTCACCGCATCCTCGCTCACGCTTCGGGTTGGTATTTGGTGTGCCACCGAGCGGACTCCGGAGCCACGTTCAGCTTCCTTTTTGTCACTTCGCGCGGCCGCTATCATGCCGCCCGCTCGGACGATCTTGAGCTTCCCACCCGCTGATCGACTGCTTGCTGGAGACTGGTTTGATGAATTTCTCACGGCCCGATTTGGCCGGTCCTCGGCCCGCGCCGTTTCAAGCCCCTCAGGGCGATCTCGCGATCTTGGCGGGAAACGCCAATCCGCTGCTGGCTCAGAACATCGCGAACACACTCGGCGTGTCGCTGACTCCCGGCCGTGCGCATGTCTTCAGCGAGGGGAACGTTTTTGTCCGCATCAAAGAGAACGTGCGAGGCAAAGATGTCTTCATCATTCAAGGGTGCCACTATCCGGTGAACGACAACTTCATGGAGTTGCTCTTCTGGGTCGACGCGGCCCGCCGGGCGAGTGCTCAAAACGTGACGGCCGTCATCCCGTTTTTTAGCTATGCGCAGGGTGACAAAAAGGACGAGCCGCGCGTCTCAATCCGTGCCCGCGTCTGTGCCGACGCGATCGAAGCGGCGGGAGCCGACCGGGTGCTGACGATGGATTTGCACAGCCCCCAGATTCAGGGATTCTTTCGGATTCCTGTCGATCACCTGTACGGACGCAACGTCCTTGTCGAGCATTTCAAACGGCTGAACGTTCGAGATCTCGTGGTTTGCAGTCCCGATGTCGGCTTCGCGAAGGGAGCGGCCGCGTATGCGGGACTGCTCGGCGCGCCGGTCGTCATCGGCAACAAGCATCGCTCCGATCACACCGAGACCGTGCAGATTCTCGAAGTGATCGGCGACGTGCAGGGCAAGAATATTTTTCTGGTGGATGACCTCACGATCACGGGGAACTCGCTGGTCGAGATGGCCCGCACGTTGAAGACGCGCGGGGCGTTGGACATCTACGTCGCAGTCACGCACGGCGTCCTGTCGAAGGGAGCCGCTCAGCGGATCGCCGACAGTGAGATCAAAAAGATGTTCATCACTGACACGATTGAGAACTCGTTCGACCCGCTGCCGTCCAACATTGAAGTCGTCTCGATTTCGTATCTGATGGCCAACGCAATCCGCTCGATCCACGATCGCACGAGCATCAGCATGCTGTTCCCCGACAAACCCGAACTGGCGTGAAATCACACCAACCCGAAGCGTGAGCGAGGGCGCCGTCACATCCTCGCTCACACTTCGGGTTGGTGTGCCTCGGCCACGTGGGGTGATCCCGGTAAAGCTCGATTCCATTCTTTCAGGTGACCTTGCCCCATGATCGTGACCATCGACGGACCTGCCGGAACGGGGAAGAGCACCGTGGCGAAGACGCTCGCCAGCCGGTTGGGATTCGAGTTTCTCAACACGGGGGCGATGTATCGCGCCGTCGCGTATGCGTGCCTTCAGCGTGAGATTGATCTCGCGGATGTCGAGGCTGTCGGTCAGGTGGCACCGACGCTGGAGATCGCCTTTACGAAGAGTCGGCTCATTTTGGATGGGCACGACGTGACGGAGGCGATTCACGGTCAAGAAGTCACGCTCGGGGCATCAGTTGTTGCCGCGAATCCCCTCGTGCGCGGTTGCCTCGTCGCGCTGCAACAAGCGGCCGCGCGCGGGACGAGTCTCGTCACGGAAGGCCGCGATCAAGGGACCGTGGTTTTCCCCGAGGCCGAGTGCAAATTCTTTCTCACCGCGTCACCGGTCGAACGTGCGAAGCGGCGTCAACTGGAGTTGCAGGCGAAAGGCGAGGTCCTGCCGCTCGAAGACCTGCTCTCTCAGCAAGCCCTGCGCGACGAACGGGACCAGACGCGAGCCTGTTCGCCGCTGCAACCGGCCGAGGACGCGATCCTCATCGACACGACCGCGATGAGTCTGGAAGAAGTCACCGGGTACTTGGAGTCGCTCGTGCATCAACGGCTGGCGTGATGCCCACGCCGTGAAATGATGCGTTGCTTGACGACAGGACGCGGATCACGAACATGTCGGCTCGAGTTTGGATCCTGAGAACGATTCGCGAAGGAACACTGGATGTCACGGACGGATGACTTGTACTTGGAGTTGGCTCGATTGCTGCGCGATGCCGCGCTGCTCGGTTCGTGCAGCAATGTTCTCGGTTGGGACGAGCAAACGTTTATGCCCGAGGGCGGGGCGCAGTTTCGTTCGGAACAGTTGGGTCTCATCGCCGGGTTGACTCACGAACGAGCCACGTCACCACGGATCGGCGAGTTACTCAGCGAACTCGAAGCGGCGGGAGACTTGGGCGATCCGGATGGTGATCGCGCGGTGAACGTCCGCGAAGCGCGACGGTCGTACAACCGAGCGACCAAGCTGCCGAGACGCCTCGTCGAAGAACTCTCGCGCACGACGACACTCGCACAACAGGCGTGGGTCAAGGCGCGCGGGGACTCCGAGTTCTCGATCTTCCTGCCGTGGCTCGAAAAAATGATCGGGCTGAAGCGTGAAGAGGCGCAGTGTATTGGTTTCGGTAGCGGCGTCGCATACGACGCACTACTCGACGACTACGAACCGGGCGCGACGACCGCCGACATTGCGAAGGTCTTCGCGCCGCTACGCGATGAATTGGTGAAGCTGGTCGCTGCGATCCATCATTCGTCGAAGCGACCCAACATCGACATCCTCACGCGACACTATCCGAAGACGCCGCAGATGGTTCTGTCTGAAGGAGCATCGCGGTCGATCGGATTCGATTTCGAGCGAGGCCGCATCGACGCCTCGGCTCATCCCTTTTGCAGCGGCTTCGGGCCGGGCGACTGTCGCCTGACGACGCGTTACAACGACCACCACTTCCCATCAGCCTTCTTCGGTGTCCTGCACGAATCGGGGCACGGAATCTACGACCAAGGACTGCCGACAGAGAGCTTCGGCCTCGGCATCGGACAGGCTGTGTCGCTCGGCATCCACGAATCACAGTCGCGCCTGTGGGAGAACTTCGTCGGTCGCAGCGAGTCGTTCTGGAGGTACATGTACCCGACGGCTCAGCTCGCGTTTCCGCAGGCTCTCGGCCAAGTCGGCTTCGACGACTTCCACTTCGCGATCAACGATGTCCGACCGTCGTTCATTCGCGTTGAGGCCGACGAAGTCACGTACAACCTGCACATCATGCTGCGGTTTGAGATCGAGCAACTGCTGGTCTCGGGCGAGTTGCAGCCGGCCGACGTGCCCGGCGTCTGGAACGAGAAGTTCTCGCAATACTTCGGTTTGAACGTGCCGAACGACTCGCAAGGCTGCTTGCAGGACATTCATTGGAGCGGCGGGTTGCTCGGCTATTTTCCGACCTACGCTCTCGGGAACATGTACGCCGCGCAGTTTTACAACGCGGCCCGACGTGACCTCGGTGATCTCGAAGAACAGTTCGCGAAGGGCCAGTTCAAGCCGCTCAAAGCGTGGCTCAACGAGAAGATTCACAACCACGGCAAACGCTACTCCGCGCGACGCTTGGTCGAGGTCGTCACGGGCGAATCGTTGTCGCACGTCCCGCTGGTCGAACACTTGAACCGCAAGTTCGGCGCACTGTACGGGCTGAACTGAGCCGTCTTCGAGGCGGGTTGGAGGCTGTGCATGTACTACTCCCGAGAGTTCGGGAATGCGGTCGGGGCTGGCGGGGTCGCCGGTTCGTCGAGTTCATCGCCGCTTCGGTGGATTCGCCCAACGCGGCTTCAGCCCGTGCGATCCCGCCGTTCGACCCGCTCGTCAGCCAATTCCACTCTGCCTTGCGACGATTCTTGTCAGTCGGCGTCCGATTCCAGTCGCTCGGGAAGCGATTACAGTCCCTCGGGAGACGATTCCAGTCGGTTTTGAGGAGATGTTCTCAGCTTAATTCGCTTCCCGACCGGCTGGGATTGCTCCCCGACTGACTGGGATTGCTTCCCGACCGACTGGAGTCGTCTCCCGATCAGCTGGAGTCGCTGAAATCCCGTGAGACATCTCCCAATGTCGCGGTGAACTCACAAAAAGTGACACCGGAAATGAGGTACGTTTCACCGCACTCACGGCAAGATGAACTGGAATCCTGACCAGACACGCTGGAATCACGGGAATGCGGCCGACTCTCGTAGAAAATGCACAGCCCCTTACACGACCATGCCATCGCGTGGCGACAGGAGTGCTAGCAACACGTTGTCGTGCGGGTACGGGTGCCCGCAATGTTGCGTGAAAGCTTCGCCGTACTCGACGCCGATCGCTTGGCCGCGTGAGGCGGACCAACGGCGGCAGCCGTCGAGGTACTCATCGAGGCCGTGTTGCCGCCGCAGCCAGTCGCGCTGACTGGCGTGGCAGGCGAGCATCTCCAGCTTCCGCTCGAAGGTTGATGTGATATCCAAAATGAAGTCGGTTGGCTGAGGGCGACCGTACCAGTCGATCCCCTCGATGGCATCGACGTAGTAGAGGTGCGGAATCTTTCGTGTGGCGGGAGCGGGGTCCCACTGAAGCGTCGCGTAGTTGGGGCAGCTCGCATTGAAGCAGGCATCGCGGACGAGTCGGCTGGTCACCTCGTGATCGCTCATGTAATCGACGGGCGGCGCTGTGAGAACGATGTCCGGTCGAGTCCGTCGGATGACCTCGGTCACTCGGCGACGGCTGTCGTTGTCGTGAACGATGCTCAGATCGCGGAACTCGACGCACGTGTAGTCGGCTCCGATCAGATCGGCCGCGCGTTGGGCTTCGGCACGTCGAACGGCCGCGATCTCATCACAGGACAACTCGGCACTGCCGCAATCACCGGGAGTCATCGTTGCCATCGAGATCGTGCAACCAAGCTGCTTCAGCCGCAGCAATGTTCCCGCGCACTGTATCTCGATGTCGTCGGGATGAGCATGAATCGCGAGGACTCGAACCGGGGTCGTGGAGACGGAAGACGTTGTTTCGGACATGGATGCCTCACGGTTTGAAATGGCGGCTAGAGGTCATTTCAAAACCTGTTATTGCCTCGAAAAAAACTAGCCCGACGCGCAAGCGAGGGCTGGGCATTCGGTGATGGTGAAGCCCTCGCTCGCGCGTCGGGCTAGTTTTGAAATACCCCGCTAATCGTCGGCGAGTTCGGCGCGAATGTGTTGGGCACCGTCGAACACGATGCAGCTCTCGCACTGCGAGATGAGCCGAGTCACCTCGCGGTCGTTTTGCAGCGGAGTCATGGACAGTTCTTCCACGAACTCGGAATCGAGTCGGCTGAGCAGAAACACGGACGCCCAGTCGGTGGCGCGAGCGATTTGCGACGCGGCCAACAAATCGGGCGGCGCAGCCTTGCGCAAGGGTTTGAGAGCCTCACGCGGGGAGCGGTAGGAACGCAGGATGTCGATCCCCGGCGTGGAGGGTGCGCCGGGGCCGGTTGGCAACGCCAAGTCACTGAGCACCACGATGCGGCCCTCGCTTTCGACCAGGCTGCGCGCCGCATCGAGTGCCGCACCGAGTTGCTCCCACCCCGTCGGTTCCCCCGATATGGACGGAATCGACAGTAGAACGGTCTCACCCCGCTCGTCGCCGCGCAGTCTCCAGTGATCGTCGAGGACGGTGGTTCCGCGCGCGGTGATGGCCTCGGGTTGTCCCGCCAGAATTTGAGCTGCTCCGCCACGCCGTCCTGACGGCAAGACTTGCATCGCGAACTGAATGCCGAGCAACCATGGCAGCTCAGTAACGAGTTGTCTCAGCGGACGATCATCATCCGGCCCCAACTCACTGTGCCCTTGTCCGAGCGACTTAGTGAAGGCTTCCGTGTTGGAGAGGCCGGGGTAAAACATGCCCATGACATGGCGTCGGCCCTGTAGGGAGTCGTAGCCAAGCCGCGAGATCGGGATTAGAAAATCGGCCTCCACAACTTCGCGGGCGAGATAAATTCGCTCGCCCCCCGCGCTCGACGCGAGATAGCAAACGCCGTCTTTCACCGTGGGATCGTGAACCTTCCAAACCACTTCGTTGCGGATCGCTTCGGGAAGCAACTGTCGCGGATCAGACGGACGTACTCCCGTGAGCGACGCAGGCTGAAGTATGAGCAGATTCTCGGGCAGAATGTCGCCTGCAATCATCATCGCACACAACTCGGCGATGATTTCGGCGGACGACGGAACGTCACGATCCAAGGCCAAGACAACACGATCACCCGGCACAACGGCTTGCTTGACGGGGGAAAAGTCGATGGGGGAAGAGAGGCTCGCGCGAATCGCGGCGGGCGAGTCCGTCAGCGGCATCGGCCCGGCATGATGCACCAGCAGTCGATCACGCTCAATTTCGCCCTCCCAACAACCTTCCACGCCATATTCGAGTGAGATCACCGTCATCAATGCTTCCTGTTCATAGCTCGCGCGGCCGGAAATTGTTCGTTTCACCGCGCGATGTATAGCGACTTCATCCCTCACCCGCCAACGTTATGCGTAGGCAAGGGAGTGATCGACGATTACAGTGGTCTTCGCCGTTGCCACTGCCGCGTTTTCTGGTGACAAAGCCGCTCGTTTTCGGTTCCTTAGTTCTCCTATCCGCGCCAGATCAAAGTCGATTCATGCACGACGAAGACGACGAGTTGATGCTGCGGTTGCAAGGAGGTGACCGGCAAGCCTTTGCGGAACTGGTTCAACGCCATCAGTCGCCGCTGATCGGGTTCTTTTACCGGCATCTCCGCGACTGGCAGTTGGGCGAAGACCTCTCTCAAGAGACGCTGCTGCGCATCCACAACACCGCGTGGGATTATCTGCCGCGCGGGTTGTTCAAAGCGTGGATGTACCGGATCGCACGTAATTTGTTGATCGATACGACTCGCAAGCGATCGCACGATGCGCTGGTGCGGTCGGTACGCCGCACACCGGGACGAGACGGTGAGGAGGGCGAAGACCTCGTTGCGTTGTTGCCGAGCGACTTCTTGCAGCCCGGCGAGCAGGCCGATGAAAAGGAACTGACTCAGCTCGTCGATGGCCTGTTGCCGCAGATTCCCGAAGATCAACGGTTGGCCTTCATCCTCTATTCGTTCGCCGGATTGAGTTTGCCCGAAATCGCCGAGGCCATGGAGTCGAACCTGCCGACCACCAAAAGCCGCTTGCGACTCGCTCGTGAAAAGCTGCGAGAGAAGCTCGCGGCCAAAGGAATTCTTGACCCAAACATCGCGAGCTGACGGCCGCGATGACACTAACCCGAAGCGTGAGCGAGGACGCTCTGTTTGGCTTTCTCGCTCACGCTTCGGGTTGGTGATGACCAATGCCCGGCTCACACACTTCAACCCTCCCGAAGGAGACTCGCCATGAGTTACTTCAGCCGACTGACCGACATCGTGACCTGCAACCTGTCGCAATTGCTGGAAGAGACCGACGATCCGCGTGCCGCGATCGCCGATATCG
>CAMAYU010000088.1 GCA_945862235.1 Schlesneria paludicola DSM 18645 | reverse complement strand
GTGCTGCGCAACTGCGACGTGAAGCTCGATCCGACCATCCTGTATTACCCGTGGAGTTTCTCGCCACTGACCGCGGTCTGTCTGATGAGCGGCGCGTGTTTAGCAGATCGGCGACTCGCGTTTGGGCTTCCGCTCGTCGCGATGCTGATCGGCAACGTCGGCATCGGCTGGTTGTCGGGCAACTGGGAGTGGGCCTTCCCACCGGGGACGTGGTGGGTGACGTATGCCTGCTACGCCGTCGCCATCGGGTTGGGATTGTGGCTGCGTCGCGCGGGGACTCGCAGTCCGCTTTGGACGGCCCTAGGCATGGGTCTCGGCTTTGAAGTCTTCTTCTTCGCGGCGTCGAACTTCACGTACTTCTATGGCAACGCATCGCTTTATCCGCAGACTTGGAGCGGACTGGTGGAGTGCTATGTCGCCGCGTGGCCATTCTTCCGAAACGCGCCGCTCAGCACGCTGGCCTTCACCGCGCTGTTGTTCGGTCCCTTGAGTGCCGTCGTGCCGAGCGAAGATCGGCGACCGGCGGCGGAACTCGTTCCGGTGGCCGCGAAGTAAACAGACTCGCCCGAAGTGGCCCGCTTCCCGGTGGTCGAACAACCTTGTACTGCGGCGTTCGTCACTAGCCCGACGCGCAAGCGAGGGCTTCGCGTGAAATCACAACGAAGCCCTCGCTTGCGCGTCGGGCTAGTCAATCAGCGTGCGCAATCCGAGTCAGGTTCGTTCAGTCCACCAGCGGAAGCATGATGGAGCGCGAGTTCGTTGCGCTGCGAGCGACCGCTTCGGTGAACTCCAAGTCACGCAGACCCGTCGCAAAGTCGTTCCGTTTGACCGCCTCCTCGCCACGAATCGCCCCGACAAATTCGGCCTCCACGCGCCAGCTGCCGAGGTCTTCAGCGGGAATCGTGATCTGTCGCAATTCCTTGTCGCCCATGCGAGAGACAAACACCTGATCGTGTTCGCCGAAGATCACTTTGATCGTGCCGAGCGCTCCGTACAAATGGACTTGTTTTCCGGGACCAGTCAGCGTGACACCGCTGAAATGGTACAAGCCGCTGGCTCCGCTTTGGCCGTACTGTGTCATGACGTGAACACTATCCGGAACCGTCACACGCAGATCGCCATCGCCGTGAGGATTCGGCCGTGAGGGTTCAAACGTCTGTGCCTGGGCGAACACACGCTCCGGTTGCGGGATCCACCGCGACACGACTTCGTGCATGATCCCCAGCGACAACACGTTGACGCCGCTGATGGTTGAGTCCTGTCGCCAATGCAAGAACTTGCTGTAGTCGTGAAACTGGTCGTCAGCTCCCGTCACAACCACTTCTCGCAAGTCTCCAAGAAATCCAGTCGTCACGATGCGCGAGACTTCCGGATCGCACTCCAGACCAAACGGACTTGGTACCAGCATCGCGATCCGGTCGGGATGCGCTGCCGCTGCGGCGACCATCTGCCGCGCTTCAGCCACGCTACGCGCCATCCGCGCTTCACACAGTACATGTTTGCCAGCGGCCAATGCGGCACAAGTGACATCGCAATGGAGGTTCGGCCAGGTTCCCACGACGACAGCATCAATGGAGTCATCAGCGATGAGCGCCTGCCAGTTCGGATACTGCTTGGGAATGCCATAGTCGCGTGCGACGCGCGCGGTCGAATCGGCCGTGCGATTGACGACACCGACCAACTCGACTCCCGACACGGCTCGCAAACCCGGGATGTGCCGCCGGCGAGTATTATCCCCCGCTCCCACCAATCCGACTCGCAACGCTCGATTCGTCATGCCACACCACTTTTTGCCGACAGGATTCAAAAACAGATCACTCACCGAATCGACAGGACTGACAAACCAATCCGTCGGTCAGAAATGAAGGGGGCGAAGTCTAGCTTCTGCCACGGAAAACAGCCAACGCCCTCAAGAACAGGGCCTCTCGTTCACTGTTGGCACTCGGCCACACGATTCGGGTGGGGACTCAAAAGCGTCTCAAATGGCCCCATTCCCGTTGCGAATAGCCTGTTGAAAAACGTAGGGTCAGCCTCCGCCTTGCTCGTTTTCTCGTTGTAAAGACGCGCAAGTGAGATGCTGACCCTACGTTTTTCGACAGGCGGCTAAGGCATGGGTCGGCGTACGCCATGCTTCGGGTCGAGCACCTTGATGAGATGCGGCGCGGGAGGCGATCCGGCTGTCGATTCCGAAACCTGATCCGACAGCAGCGTCGAGGCGACCGATGGCTCGCCAACATGACCCATCTCGCGTGAACCGGCGGCGCGCAGCGGAATCACGCCCGTCGTCGTTACCGACTTGGCCGGTTCAAACAGATGGCCCAGCGGGCCGGCGAGCAATTGCGGCAGGAACACCAGGTCACTCAGCAGTGCCACCCCAATCATCGCCGCCATCAGCCAGCCAAAGCGGCTGATGAGCAACAGCTCGGCCGGAACCAGCACCAGCAACCCGATGATCACGGCGAGACTGGTCTGCAACATCGCCGGGCCGCAGTGTGTGAGCGCATTGATGATCGCGTCACGCCGTGACTGGCCGTTCTTCAATCCGAATTGCACCCACGTCAGGAAGTGCAGCGTTCCATCCACGGCAATACCGAGTGCGATCGACGCGGTAATCATCGCGCCGATATCGACCTTCTGACCCTGCCACGAAATCACACCGAACACGACGGTGATCGGCACGATGTTCGGGATCATCGCCACCAATCCGGCCCAGAAGTTTTTCAGCATCACCGCAAACACGCCCAAAATCAGCGCGAACGCCAAACCGAAGCTGGTGAAGAGGCTGGTCAGAACGGCTTGTTGAGTCCGAACAAACAGCGGCACGGTACCGGTGATCGTGTGCATCGCGCCGGGATTCAGCTTGAGTACCTCTTGGGCGATCCCGTTCACATCGTCGAGGATCACCGCGAAGTCGTTATCTGTCATGACGGAAACCTGAGCAGTGATGCGCCAAAGTTCGTCGCCCGGTTGATTGAGCAAATTGTCTCCGGCGTTCAACAAGTCCGATCCACGTTCCGACACCGTGTAGAAGGCGCGGGCCGACGGGATCTCTCCGTCACGGATTCGCTGCTGAATCGTGCTGGCTCGCTTGTTGTACTTCCCTTTGGTGAGGAAACCGGCGTCGGCAACAGGCCGTTCGGTGACGGGCTGAAAATCGGCGAGCGACACGGCACCGGTGATCTCATCGTGCGTCCGCATCCGCGCGGCGACCTCGCGCACGACCTCCATCCGATCGAGAAAGTTCGTCTCCTGTTGTGAGCGGCTGTCGAACCGGATGATCGTCTCGACCGGCATGATTCCCGCCAGATGAGTCTCAATAAACCAGTAGTCCTTCGCGATCCGCGCAGTCTCTTGAAAGTGACGAATCACCTTCGTTTCAGCGCGGAACCGGGTCAATCCGTAACTGCAGGCCACGCACAGCGACAAAAACACCAACGACTGAACGACGGGCCAAGTCGTGACGCCACGTCCGAACATCCGCCAGCCGGGATGGTCGAGTTCGTGTTCTGCGGGAGGTCGCCCCGGCCAGAGTTGGAGCAGCGCGGGAAGCGCGTACATCACCATCACCAGCGACAGCATCGTTCCGATGGCCGCATAAATCCCGAAGTCACGCACGGGCGTGAGCGAACTGGTACAGAGCGACACCAAGCCGATGGATGTTGTCAGACTGGCCAACACGCACGGCTTCCACAACGTCTGCACCGTATCGACGATGGCCGTCGCTTCATTTTTGAAAGCCGCATGCTTCCAGTAATTGGCGACGTGAATGGCCCCGGACATCGTCAACACCATCAACAGAGTGGGCATCACCACGATGACCATGTTCATCGAACCGCCCGTCACCGGGACCAACGCCATCGACAGGAACGTCGTGTATAGCGAGACCACCAGCACGATCGTGGCCAGTCGAATGTTGCGTACCAACAGATACGCCAACACCGCACCCACCAAAGCCGATGTCAGAATGACCGAACGCCGATGGAGCATCCACAGGGGCTGTGACTCATCCCATGCGGCCTTCATGACGGCGTGATTCAACTCCGTCGCGGCAACGGTGCTACCGCCGAGGTGCAGTGCGTCGGCTGAAATCCCCACGGATGCCGCCGCGTGCTTGATGACCTCGATCGTTTCCGTCTTATCCGCCACGCCGGCGTCAGAGATGGACAGCGCGATCGTGACCGGCGCTCCGGGGGCGAAGAAGCAACGCTCGACGAGCGTTTGTCCCTCACCCTTCGGCGGGACGAACTCGGTCAACCACTGCGCCACCTCGCGCGTCCGATCGCTGCCGGGACGAATCCCCGGCCACGCGACCTGCAAGTCATGGTCAACCGTCTCACCGGACAGCATTTTCCCTTCGATGCTCATCACTGCCGGAGCCGCCGGATCAGCCTGTTTTTCTCCTTCGCTCGCTGCGGGAGCGGGGATCGCGACGAGCGTTTCAAAATCGGAGATCGGTTCGCGAAACGTGAGCGTGATCCCGAACTGGTTCTTCGCTGCCGCAGTCAATTCTTGACGAGTCCGCCTCAATCGGGACTTGCCCAGCTCCGTCAGCCGCAGCTTGAGCGAACCGGCACCAAGAATGATCCCTTCCAACCGACGAACAGCCTCTTGCGGCTCGACTCCGTGCTGTTGCATCGAAGTCAACAACTGACGCGGCTCGACGACGCTGGCCACATGCGGCAAACCGCCGCGTCGAATGCCATCCGCATCGGGGCGACCGGTCAGCTTCTCGACAAACTGGTCAATGCGTGGATCGTTCAGCGAGCTGCCGTCCCAAGTGACATAGACCCGCTCGTCGATGGGAAATTGCTGATGCGCCCAGCGCAGCACCTTCAACTCGGGATCGTTCTCGGGAAGCCACTTCTCGACATCGTTTTCCAGTCGCGTCTGTTTGAGCGCGAACCAGCCCAGCGGCGCGGCGAAGACCATCGCCAACAGCACCCACACCGCAAAGCCATTGCCCCACGGGTCACGTTTTTCAAAGAAGTGTTTCATGCGTTCCCTGCAACTCGATCGCGCATCGAGCTTCAGCGGCCGGAGTCCATTCGCGGCCACCGGGCGGAGACATCCTCGTCACGCCCATCCTTCCAAATACCGCTGGAGATCACATCAGCGCAGTCGCGCCAGAGCCTCACCAGCAGTCCTCTGAGGCGGTTATAGCCGGAGAAGCCGTTTTGCCGGAAGACCGACATTTTGGTGGCGGGAACGAGGACGTACATACCGCGCATGGCCGAGGCGGCGTCGTTCAACAGCCTGTTTGAAAAAGTCGTGGCACAGGCGGCTCGCCTGTATTTTTAACGAGAAAAGCAAGCAGGCGAGCCGCCTGCTCTACATTTTTGAACAGGCTGTTAACCGCGAGCGCAACGCGACCGGCAAGAAATGATTTACCCGAACACACCCACCCGAAGTGTGAACGAGGTCGTCGATCGACATCGCCCTCGTTCACACTTCGGGTGGGTGTCGGTATGACAAGTCTTGCCGGTCGCCTAACAAGTCCTACGAGTTCACCTGCTTCAAACCTCGAACGGTCTCGCGGATTTCTGGCAGGAGTCGGAAGGAGATTCAGAATGAGAATGGTTTTAGTCGTTGGAACAACTCGTCGCGACACCGTTTGGCGCGAGTGGCGAGTGTGCGTGATGGTTGTCTGTGGAGCGGTGGCATTGGAATGCTTCACGGCTGCGAGTGTTGATCGCAGCCTGGCGCAGGCACAAGAAAAGGCTGCGACGGCACCTCGCGAGATCACTGCGGTCGAGGTCAAGAATGCGCGTGTGATGCTGATTGACCGCGTCACACTGGCCAGCCCGCGTGCGGGAGTGCTGGCCTTCGTGGAACCGCGCGAAGGGGACACGGTTGAGTCGAAGCAAGTTATTGCGAGCCTGGATTCGGAAGTGGCCAAAGCCTCGTTGATGATCGCGCGGCACAAGGCGACGAGTACAGTCGATCGTCGTTTCGCTAAGAAGGTCATAGATCTTTCGCGGGCCGAGCTTGATAAGGCACAGCAGGCAAACACCAATCTTAAGGGTGGGGGCGTCTTCACGGAGATTGATCTGCACCGCCTCCAACTGACCGTCGATAAGTCCACGTTGCAACTGGAGCAGGCCGAGTCCGAAGCGCGGGTCAATCTGCTGACCATCGATCAATTGACCGCCGAATTGAATACCTACGCGATCGTCACCACGTTTGGCGGAATCGTGACGAAGGTCCATCGTTCGAAGGGCGAAGCGGTGGCTTTGGGCGATCCGATCGTGGAAGTGGCGAATCTCGGTCGAGTTCGCGTCGAAGGCTTTATCAGCGTTCAAGATGGCTTGCGAGTCAAACCCGGTTCGGCGGTCGTCGTCCGCCTCGATCTGCCGAACTTGGAGTTGGAGGAAGAACGTCGCGAGTTCAAAGGGAAGCTCGTGTTTGTCGATGTCGGGGTCGAACCGGTCTCGGGGCAGATGCGTGTCTGGGCGGAAATCCCCAATCCGGATGGCTTGCTGCGGGCGGGCCTTCCCGCACGCATGACAATTCTCGATCAAGCCGCTCGGTAACTCAGAGGCTCTCCGAAAATCATTTCCGATGCAGTCGCGGGTAGCACCACAAGCTATGGTCCCAATTGGTGTCGCCGAGGCTATCAACCTTCAATTCAATCATCTTGGTCTTGGGGGGCAGGCTGACATCGATGGGGACGATCCCCGCCTGCGGGCTTTGATAAATCAGTTTGCCGTTGGCCAGCACTTCGTATTTCACATGAAAGCTCTGCACGTTGTAGCCGATCACGGTGAAGCGGTTCATCCCTTCCGGAACGGCGTACTTGGTCGATGAGTTGGCGATGGCGTACAGGTATTCGTCGCACGGTAGCGCATCACGGAAGTGAACGACCGAGGCCGTCTTCATTCTGTCATCCCAATGCTTGTTGTGGACGAAGGCTCCATTCCCCACGGAATGGGCGGCGACGGTGAACTTGAGCGGACTCGACTTTCCATCGAGTTGCTTGTCGCTGATCTTGTTCGCGGCGACGGTATGAAATCGCGGATAGCACCAACACGACAGGTCCGCCGTACTGTTGCCCATCGAGTCCACGATGAGTTCCAGCAACGCGGCCTTCGGAGGGACATCAATCTTGATGACGGCGGTTTCGATCGGGCCGGAGCGGTGCAGCCGTTGGCCATCCACTTCGACGATGAAGTCCGCCGATCGACTGCCGTGATTCATGGCGACGACGGAAAAGCTCTTGGCTCCCGGTGGGATCGAACACTTCACTCGCGAGGGAGCACACGCCCAGTAGAAGTCATCGCACGTCTTGAAGTCGCGCGTGATGAGCGGCCAATTCTCGCCGAACCGATGAGCGAAAATCGGGTTCTGATTGGCAACGGCCGGATGAAAGTCGGACGACGCTTCCGTCGGCTTGAGTCCCACGAGTCGCACCAAACCCTCCTTGAGGTCCGCTTCGCGATCCTTCTCGGTGATCGAATCGCGACGGATCGTGCCGCTGGTCATGCCGACTCGGACTTTGTGGAACGTCACTTTGGAATCGTACGCACCAACCCACACATGCTGGCGCATCGAGTACTAGCAAACCCCGTTGCCGCCAAAGTTGACCAAACGTGACAACGGACCTTCCCAGCGGATGTAGTCGTGGGCGTCGTCGAAGTCGATGCGAAATTCGGCCCGCTCGTCGATACGGCGGACACGAATCCGCACGCGATGCCGCTGATTGTTGGCGAACGTTCCGGGGCGTCGCGACGTTTCGTTCTGCTCATGCCAAGCAGCGTCCACTCCCGACACACCGGAGCATTTTCCATTGTAGGCTCCGAAATCGAGTTGCAGGGTCTGCATGTCGATCGGAAAGGCGATAAAAACAGTTTCGGTCCCCACGATACGCGTGAACTCAACCTCCAAGTCGTAATCGCCGTCGAGGATGGCGGGCAGTGGGTAGCGCATCGCCTTGCCTGGTTTAACCGTGAGGCCATTCCTGCCCACCGGCCCCTCGACGTATTGGTTCCAGTTGACGCCGCGCTCGTTCCAGTCCACGCCCTCCGACCACTTCAGCAGATCGACCCATTCCTTGGGCGAGGCAGGTTCTGAGCCGAACGGACTCGGTGTTGAGTTGGTCTTGGTCTTGGACGATGACTTCGCCGCAGACGCTGATTTCAACGGGGCGATCTCGGCCAGGCGTTTCGTGACGAGTTGCTGCTTGATGACGGAAGTCAGGCTTGGCAGAGCCTGTTCGTACCACTCGCCCGCACGGGTCAGCAGCACGGTCTTCGTGGCTCCCGTCTCCGCTTGAGCGGCGTCCCACCACGCATCGCCTGCGGCGGTTTGAGCCATCGCATCCGAGGATGCGTCCAACTCCAATTGAGCCGCCGCCTTCCATTTCACATCGCTCGACTTCATCAAGAACGGCAACGCGGTTTTCCAATCGGCAGCGTGCAGGATGTGCCAGCGCGCGACCGTCTTGTTGGCGGCGGGATCGTCTGTGTTAGTGAGCAACGTCGCGCTGGCGGCTTCAAACGCATTCCACAATGTTGCCCGCTCCGACACCTTCGTGCGGGCATCGGTAATCGTCTGTTTGACCGGCGCGGGGCTGTTCAACCGTTTCGCAGCCGCTTCCGCCGAGTCCAACAGCGCCAACGCCTCGGTGAACCGATTCTCATCAGCCGCGGCTCGAATTGCCTGCGCCACGGCCTCATCAATCGCGGGCTTGGCACTGCTGCTCGTCTTGCTCGACTTGAGGAACTCGTCCAACAACCGAGCCTGTTCCGTGTTCGCATCGACTTCAAACAGCTCAATCAGTCGTCCCGCCGCCTTCTGGTAACCAGCGAACTCACCCGACTCCTTTGCCAGTCCAAGCACCGCCGTCAGCATCACGTAAAGGTCATCCGACGCATCGGAAGAACTCTCGACAACGGCCATCAATTTCTTAACCGCCTCCTGCCGCTTGGCGTTCGTAGTCGCCTTCGACAACTCGAACGTCTCCTCCAGCACCTTCCGCAACTCCGCCTGCCGAGCCACCACAGGAACGCTGGCCTTCGTTTGAGCGAAGGTCGCATCCGCCGCCAGCAACAACAAACCAATGCTGCCCCACAGCAACAGCAACGGGGAAAGTGAACGACTTCGGTATGAGTTCATGGAGTGGGTCTCGTTCAAATTCGATGGCTCGTCAATCAAATTGTCTGAAAAACGGGATGAGCCACGCGCGACTTGGACAGCAGCAATACATCACATTCGAGGTGTGTCGAACTGGAATAGATCACTCGCAAGATCAAGCCGCAAGGCAGGCCCGGAGAGGCCGTCCCCAGTTTTCAGCGTAGGGTGTGTGGAGTCTTCGGAACACACCGGCAGCTCACCGGGAACGTGGTGCGTTCCGAAGACTCCACGCACCCTACAGGTTTGCCTGGACTCAAAAGGACGATGGCCCCGCGTTCATCGCCAACCGACTTGCAGCCCGCTGTGGGCGATCTTTATTATCCGCCCGCCGTTCTGGACCCGTCCCGCCTCGACTCAGGAATCGTGTCGAAATGCCGACTATTACGTTTGTGGCCGAGAAGAAAACCGTCGAAGTTCCCGCTGGAGCCAACCTCCGCACCGAAGCCATCAAGGCGGGAGTGCAGCTCTATCCGTTCCCGCACAATTATGCGAACTGCCTGGGCTTTGGCCTCTGCACCAGTTGCCGAGTGATCGTCAAAAAAGGGCTGGAGAACTGCACCGACCAGAGCCTGTACGAAAAGGTCTCGATGGTGTCCAACCCACTGACGTTCTTCGCACGGCTGGGCAACGAGACCAATCTACGGCTCGCCTGCCAGATGCGCGTCAACGGCGACATCGAAGTTCAAACCAAGCCGCCCGTGAACTGGCATGGCGAGAACTTCTGGAGCTGATGCTCGGCAATCCCTCTGCGACCTCGCTCACGCTTCGGGTTGGTGTACGAGGGGGAGAAAGTCTTGAGCTGAGGCTTGGTCTCACCCGGTCAAATCATCGAATGGGAAATACTGCGAATGCTGACCAAAGAAGGCTGTCTCGCTCGACGCGCTCGGTTGTGGGATGCGGTTCCGAAAGAGTGCGAGTGGTTGCTCGTTGCCGATCCGCGCCATGTGCTTTATCTCTCGAACTTCATGGTTCACCCGCTGACGTTCTCCGCTGGCGAACGTTGCTGGCTGCTGCTGGAACGTGAGGGCAAGACGACGCTGCTCGGCGACAACTTTTCGTTGAAGTCTCGTACGGGTGAGCCGTTCATCGACGAAGAAGTGATGGTCAAGTGGTACGACCACAAGCACTCGGTGATGAACCGCGATCACGCACTCCTGAAGGCGGCGGAGCAAGTCTCCAGCAGACTCTACGGACGCGCCGGTGCCGTCGAAGCGGAGTGGCTTCCCGTCGGAGCGTTCGAGTTGTTGGGACTTGATCACGAGCAACACTCGGTGCGGCGCGAGGCCAAGGATGTCGGCCAGCCCGGTGCGGTCGATCTGGGGACGACGCTGAGATCACTCCGCCGGCAGAAGCATCCCGATGAGATCGCGGTCCTCAAAGAGTGTATGCGTGCGGGCGAAGCCGGGATGCTGCGACTGCGACAGATCATGCGACCGGGTTTGAGCGAGTTTGAAATCTTCTTGGAAGTCCAACAGGCGGCACTCTCGGCGGCGCGACGGCCGGGGCTGATCTACGGCGACTTCCGTGCGACGACAGCCACGTCCCCCAAAGTGGGTGGGTTGCCCACGGGCTACCGTCTGCAACAGGGCGACATGTTCATCCTCGACTACTCCGTGGTCCTTGAAGGCTACCGGTCGGACTTCACGAACTGCCTCACAGTTGGTGCGCCGAACTCGCGGCAACAACATCTCTACAACCTCGTCATGGCGGCGCAGCAGGCGGGTGAAGAGGTCTTGAAGGCGGGAACAAAAGCGTCGGATGTCTTCCACGCGGTCAACAAACCGATCCTCGACGCGGGACTTGCAGACAAGTTTGCTCACCACGCCGGGCACGGCATCGGGCTGGCTCACCCCGAACCACCGATCCTCGTGCCGGAAGGGGACGACGTGCTGCTGGCGGGTGATGTCATCACGCTCGAACCTGGACTGTACGTCGAAGGGATCGGCGGCATCCGCATCGAGCACAACTATCTCATCACCGAATCGGGCAGCGAACGGTTGAGCAACCATGTGATCTCGCTGACTTGATCTGCCGAACGCCTGTTTTTGCCTCGAAAAACTAGCCCGACGCGCAAGCGAGGGCTGGGCATTCGATGATGGTGAAGCCCTCGCTTGCGCGTCGGGCTAGTTTTGAAATTCCCTCTAGCGACTGCATACACACGAGAACCGACCATGCCCAAAGTTGACTGGAGCTATCACCGCAACAGTTGCAAGACGTGCGGCAAGACCGCCGCGTTCTTGGCCGAACACAACATCACGGTCACGACTCAAGTCGATGCGCGCAAAACACCGCTGGTTGACGAGGACGCTCTGAAGCTGATCGGCCAAGTCAATCAGCTCTATGTCACGCGCGGCACCAAAGTCATTCATCTCGATCTGAAGCGAGATCAGCCCGACGAGACAACGCTCCTCGCACTGCTCATCGGCCCCAGCGGCAAGCTTCGCGCACCAACGCTCAAACTCGGCAAGACGCTGGTGGTGGGCTTCGATCAAGCCACGTATGAGCAGGTCGTCGGCTGACTTTTCGAGATCACTTCTTCGCCGCCAGCTTCGCGCGCAACAACTCTTCATGCAGCCGTCCGACGTGCCACATGTAGCTTGGACCGTAGCCGGCGCGAGGCCCCCACGTGTTGAGTGTGCTCAGTCGGAGATGTCGCTGCGCCGCCGCGTCGTCTCCCTCGACCGAGTGATTCAAACCGATGTAGAGGTGTGCGTAGAACAGCCGCTTCTCCCGTTCGTCCTTGCTGATCTCGGCCTTGTCGATCGCATCGAGAATCTGCTGCGGATTCATCGTTCCGGCAAATAGCTTGTAGACGGACGGGAACGGTTCTCGATCGTCCTTCTCGTACTTGAGCAACCCTTCGCGAGCCTTCTTCTGGCCGTAGGCTTTGTGCTGCGACAGATACCGCCAGATGCCGTTCTCGCGGTCCACCTGATCGAACATGTGATAGCTCTCAAACTGAGCCGCCGCCTCTTTGAACTGCTCCGCATAGAAGAGGGCGATCCCGCGACGCCAATGCGAGTTCACCAGACTCTCGTCCAGCTTCGACATCGCGCTGTAATCGGCGACCGCCTTGTCGAACCGGGCCAGAAAGAAATGGGCATCGCCACGGCGCGAGAAGGCATCCACGCTCTTGCTGTCGGCCTCGATCTTCTTCGTCGCATCGGCCGCCGACGTCTCGAATGCTTGCGTCAGCTTCTCGCGATCCGTGACCAAGAGGGGCGACTCGGCAACCGACTTCGCTGACGAGCCTGCATCGGTTCCCACCGGCTCGTCGGCAAACGCCCTGCACGCGAGTAGCAACAACGGAATCAAAACGCTCCCCGCACCAACCCGCATCTTAGGCATGACCGCTCCTTTGTTGAGTCGCTGTTGAATCGTAACCGCGAGCGACGACGGACCACTCGCAGGACCGCTTCACCCGTCTTTCCCAAAGTCAGACATTTTCGGGAGAATTCCCCGAGTTTGTTACGTCTGCTCGTATACTCGTTTGGACCTGTCGATGCGACCGAGCTTTGCGGCTTGATCCTCCCATTTTTCCTGACCGACACACTCGACATCAACTACCTGTTCTGCTGAACTTACCGAATCGACCGAACGCATCGACTCAAGGACTCCGTTCATGCAAGCGACTCGGCTTTCGAGACTTGTGGCCACGATTGCAGTGGCCGTGACACTGGCTTGTGGCCCACTGGCCTTCGGGCAACCGAATGGCCAGACCGCCCCCGGCACGAATACTGCCAAGCCTGCCGCTGACAAGACCTCTGAACGGCTGATCTACCTGCCGTTCAAGAATTTGAAGGCCATCTTTGAGAAGCCGGACGGCAGCGTTTTCGTGCCGTACTCCGACTATCTCAAACTGATCGAGCAGGCTCTCAGGACGGGGATGCGGAAGGCCGATCAGCCGCCGGTGGGTGGAGTGATTACGTCGGCGGCGTACTCGGCGAAGATAGAAAAAGATGTCGCTCAGGTTTCGGCGACGCTCATCGTGCAGGTGCTTGAAAAGGGCTGGGTCGAAGTCCCCGTGAAATTTGGGGAAGCGGCCATCGGGAAGCTGACCTCGGACTCGGGCAAGGTCTTGCTACGCGGAACGGGGAACGGGACGTACTCGCTCCTGCTGCCGACGCTCGGCGAACACAAGGTGATGTTGGAACTGACGGCTCGTGTGCGAACGGCTCCCGAAGGGAAGAGCCTCGACATGGATGTTCCTCCGGTCGGGATCACGACGTTTGAACTCGTCGTCCCCGAGGCGGATCAGTCGATTGAACTCAAGCCGAAGCTGATCGCCGATGCCGTCGCGGCCGTGGCTGGTGCGAAAGAGACGAAGATCAAAGCGAGCATCGGTTCGACCGAAACGATCAGCGTGCGCTGGCATCCGCGAGTCGGAACGAAGCCCGACATGGAGCTGTTGGCGAGCGTCACAAATTTGACCTTGGTCACTGTCGAGGACGGCCTCGTTCACACGGACGCTTGGCTGACGTATGACATCCTGCGGGGGCAGCTTGAGAAGGTGAAGCTCGTCGTCCCGAAAGGCCAACGGATTCTCGACATCACGTCGGATGCGAAAGTCAAAGAGTGGAAGGCGGTCGAAGAAGCGAACCGCCAAGTTGTGACCGTTGAGTTACTGAGCCGTCTTGATGGCAAAGTCACTCTCGAAGTTCACACCGAGCAGTCATCGCCCACCGAAGCGTTCGATGTTGCGGGAACGGAAGCCGCCGCCGCGTATGGCATTCATGCCCTCGACGTGATCCGCGAAAGTGGCACGATCGCCGTCAAGCAGGGAAGCGATCTGACGCTGACCGTCGAAGAGCAAACGGGCGTGTTGAGGATCGACGAAGCGGAAGTCGATCAGAAACTGAAGCGGCCCGGGGCGCTCTACTACAAGTTTTACAGCCCGGCGTTCCGACTGAAGGTTCTCGCGAAGCCGGTCGCTCCGCGGTTGATCGTCGATCACGCTTCGCAGCTCGTCTTTCGCGATGACCAATTGCGGCTGAGGTCCATCGCCAACCTGACCATCGACCGTGCGGGGGTCTTCGAGCTGAAGTTCAAGCTCCCCGAGAACGTCACCATCGAGAACGTCCTGTGTGACAAGATGAAGCAATTCGATGTCTCGCCCGACAAGACAACGCTCACCATCAGCCTGCGTGAGAAAACACTCGGTTCGCTCGTCGTGACGATCATCGCGACAAGAACACTCGACCCCACTGCCGAGAAGACCGACCAAGTTCTGCCGCTGCTCGAACCGCTGGGCGTTGAGGTCGAGAACGGCAAGGTGCAGGTCTATGCCCCCGAGGCACTCGATGTCATCACCGACAACGAAAAACTCGTGGCCGCTCAACCCGACCCGGCTCCGCAGCCCGAAGCCATCGCCAACGCGCGGCTGGTTTCGTCATGGCTCTACAACCGCAGACCGGTCGAAATCCCCGTCCGCACGGTGCGCAAGCCGACTCGCCTGACCGCCTTCATCGGGACGAAGGCCGATGTCAAACAGGGACAGGTGCAGGTCACGACGACGCTCAACTACATCATCGAGTACGCAGGGATCGACACGTTCCGCTTCTCGGTGCCGGAAGCTCTGGCCGACAAAATTCAAATCACTTCAACCGCCGGAGGGACCGCGTCGCCGATCAAACAAAAGAGTCGAGCGGCCGCTGCTGTCGAAGGCTTCGTCACATGGACCGTCGTCATGCAGCGTGACGTGATCGGCTCGCAGCCGTTTGAAATCACGTACGACCTCACACCGACCACCGAAGCCGACGGCAAGACCGAGAAATCGGCGATCGACGTGATTCAAGCTCTCGCACCCTATGACAAGACCGACGGGCCACAGGGCAAGCGAGACATCACGGTCTCACGCACGATTGGCGAGCTGACCGTCATCAAGGATCGGGCGCTGTCGGTCTCCGCCGCCGCGACTGGCGGCGACGCCGAGCCGATCGACGTGCGCGAGCTTCAACATCTGAGCCAAGACGGTTTCGTCGCCTTCCGCTACTTCAAGCAGCCGGTCAAGCTCGACCTGACCTCGAACAAGTTCGACGTGCAGGGAGTGATCGAGACGGTCGTGAGTAAGGCGCTTGTCGAAATGGTGCTCGACCGAGCGAGTACCGCGACGTATCGCGCTCGCTATGTCATCAAGTCGAGCGAACGACAACGACTGCGCGTCGATCTGCCCGCCGGGATCGAGCCACTCGGCGTGACGGTCGATCGCAAGCCGGTCGCTCTCGAAAAATCAGACGAGAAGGCCCGCGATGGCTGGAACGCGTACTTCGTGAACGTCGCGCGAACGAAGTCATCCGACCAAGAGTTCTCGCTCGCGATCCTCTTCCGAAATCCGCTCGAACCAAAAGCGTTTCAGTCGGCGGGCGGCAAGCTGAAGCTGCGACTGCCGATGGTCGGAGGTGCCGATGCAACCGGCGTCGCGGTGCAACAGCTTCGTACTGCGGTGTGGGTTCCTGAGGATTACGCTCTGGTCGGTACTCCCAAGAATTTCAGCGTAATGACGCGGACGAAGCTCAGTGCCTTGCTGTTCGGTCGTGGCAAGAATGCCGCCGCGACGCAGGACCTCGATGGCTGGATCGGCTCCGATTCAGGAGGCATCTTCGACTTTCCGATTGAAGGCCGACGCTACGACTACACCAACCTTGGCGGGCGCGACGCGGGCGAGAAAGAGGGACAAGCCAGTCCACTCCGCACCGTCGATCTCGGCTGGTGGCATCTGCCGTTCTACACCTGGATCGTCAGCGGCGCGATCGTGCTGATCGCCCTCGTTCTGCGCGGCACCTCGTGGGAGAACAAACTCACACTGCTGATCGTCGCCGCCTTCGCCGCCGCTACTTATGCGTTGAAGGATGTCGATCTGGTGACTCACGGGTTGGCCGTCGCTGCCTATGGCTTGGCCGCTCTCGTCGCGATCTGGCTCGTCCACTGCCTGCTCACCGAACAGAAGCGAACGGCATCGTTCGTCGCCCTCGCCATGCCGAGCGCTCCGCCAGCAGCATCGGCGGGCGAGGAATCGACCAAAACGAAGCAGATTGACGACGACAAGCCGAAACCCGTCTGAGCAGAAGAGTGGAACCACGAATCTGAAGAGGGTGGCGATCGGGAGGAAAGGCGGAGGGCGAATGCAGAAGACAGAGGCGACCACAGACTTCACGGATGACACAGATAAGAGTCAGAGGCGGGGCAGGCAAAGACAGGAACGGTCTGGTCTGAACTGCGGCATTCCCGTCTCTGGCCCTGCGTCTTATCCGTGCCATCTATATTATCCGTGGTTGCCCGCTTCACCTTCTCTTTGCTCTCCCACTTCAGCTTCGCTCCATTCGAGTAATTCGTGGCATAGCAATCCTAAGACGCGCAGTTTGAACATGCTCCACCCAACGAGGGGACTACGATGGTGAGTCGCCTGCTTTGCAGATACTTGATGGCGGTCGCGTGCCTTGCCGCGTGGTCGTTTGTTCCCAACGTGTGCGCCCAGCCGCGAGACCTCGCGACTGAGCTGGGTGATGCGCGGAGGATCTTCGTTCCGGCGGAAGACCTGGATGTTGTCGTCGAGCGAGACAAACGCGGAGCGATGTTGACGAAGGGAAAGTTTGAGGAGTTGCTCGCGCTGGCGAAGGCCAACGCGGAGCAGGCTCCTCCGGCGAATGTGCCGCTCGTGTTGACGAACAGTGAGTACGCGGCGCGCGTGGTGGGAGATCAGTTGCTGCTGAGTATCACGGCTGAGGTGACTCAGTTTGCGAGCGACTGGCAGACGGTCTCGTTTGCGATGCAGCGGTTGTCGATCGAGAAGGCGTTGCTCGACGATGAGGCGGCGATGATCGGTCGCAATGCGGACGGATCGGTATCGTTGCTCTCGGACAAGCCGGGCAAGCACACGCTCAAGCTGGAACTCTCGACGGAATTGAACAGCCTCGGCAGCGATCAGGTCGCGGCGTTCTCGTTGCTGCGTGCGCCGAGTGGTTCGTTGACGCTGACGTTGCCAGCGGGGAAGCGACTGTTGGTTGGGGCACTTCAATTGGAACGGCCCGCGCCACTCGAACAGGCGGCGGATTACAAGGTGGCGATTGGCGGGGCACCGGGCATTCAGCTCCGCATCACCGACCGAGCTGCCGAGAACGCGGCCGATGCGCTGACGTTTGCGACGACCGGCTACGGGCTGCATGTCGCGCCGGGCGAGGTGACGTGGCATGCTCTCACGATGCTGCAAGTGTTTGGCAAGCCGGTGGACCGACTGACGTTCTCGGTGCCGAGTTCGCTGGAGATCGCCGACATCGACGCGACCGGTCTCGAATCGTGGGACCTCACCGACGGTGAGAAGCCAGCGGGTGCCGATAAGCCCGCGACGACGAACATCGTGCTGACGTTCGGTCAGGCGTTTGATGGCTCTCGCAAGATCTCGTTCAAGGGTGTGATGTCCGTTGAGACAGGGAAGCCGTGGGCCGTGCCGCCGCTCACCATCGCCAACGTCACGTCACACATCGGTCAAGTGCTAGTACAGCATCCGGCAGGAGTGCGACTGCGCGTCGAAGAGACCAACGGCGTGAGGCGGGCGACGCAGGGATCGAAGCCGACCGCCGACATGCCCGACGAGATGTCGAAGCTGAACGCGACCGAGTTTCTGCGGTTCGATGCGTGGCAGCCTGACTTCCTGTTGAGACTGACGACACAGCCGAAGCAGCGTGAGGTTCAAGCGGCTGTCGCGGCGGTGCTGGATGTCAACGCGACGGGTCTCGACCTGCAATCGGCCGTCACGGTCGAGACGCATTTCGCATCGTTGTTCGAGCTGGACTTGGAGGTCGCCGCCGACTGGACGATCCTGAGTGCAACGCGCGATGACAAGCCGCTCAAGTGGCAGATGCTGCCTCAGGACGCGGGAGTCAACCAGCTTCGCATCCTGCTCGATCCGCCCATCGCCGCCGAATCGAGTGGCACGGTGAAGCTGTCTCTCAGACGCGATGTTCCCGGTTGGCCGGTCGAGGCGGAGCCGGTGACGGTCGATCTGCCGGAACTGTTCCTGCCGCAATCGAGCCTCACCGAAGGGGCACTCGTCGTGCGCGGCGATGACGATCTGGACCTCGCGGCACTCGATCTGAGTGGCCTCGACGCGATCCCGCTCAAGGCAGATTACGAACGGCTGCGGTTTCAATCGCAGGACACGCGCTACGGCGGGCAGTTGAAGGTGACTCGCAAGCCGAGCCGTCTCTCGGCACAGACGATGGTGTTTGGGCGAGTCGATCCGCAGACGACGCACACGTTTGTTCAAGCGGTGGTTGAAGTGGAAGGGGGCGGCGTGCGAACGCTCAAGGTCGCTCTGCCCGAAGCGGCGGGGACGGCGTTGCGATTTCAAGCGGTTGGAACGCAGATCGTCGAGCAAAAGCCGGCCGCTTCGCAAAACGGCGAGCGTCTCTGGACGTTGCAGTTTGACCGGCGCGTGCGCGGCCAAATTCTGCTGACGTGCGACATCGAGTTGCCTCGCGCTGTTGTCACCGATCCGAAAGCGGCGGCTGCGGCGTTCGCGGTCCCTCAACCTCGCTTCGTCGATGCTGAGCGACAGAACGGCTTCCTCGCGGTCGAAGCGGGTGGCGAACAGCGGCTGACCATCCTCGCGAAGGGAAGCGACGACGCGGACTTGGCCGAAGTCGATCCGCTCGAATTGCCTGCCGTCCATTACTCGCCGAAGGAACGGATCGTCGCGGTCTATCGCAACGTCTCGGCGGGAGCTTCGCTCACGCTGAGCGAAGAGCGGTTCGACAAACTCGCGGTCCCAACGGCGGTTTGTCAGAGGCTCGACGTGATGACGGTCGTTGGTCGGACGGGCGAGTTGCAACATCGAGCCACATTCCAACTGACGGCAGTCGGCGTGCAGGGGCTCCGAGTCACGCTGCCGAAGGATGTGTCGTTGTGGGCCACGCTCGTGGATGGCGAGCCGGTGGAAGTGCGGCGGCACGGAGACATTTACTTGGTCCCGTTCGCGCGTCCCGAAAAGTGGACCCGATTGACTGGTAACGCGATGTACGACGCGAAGCGCGAACTGAAGCTCTTTTACCGCTCGTCCACTCCCGCCCTGACGCAGTTCGGTTCGATCGAACAAGCGCCGCCCGAACTCTCCGTGCAGACCGGTCAGGGAACGGCTCAGCCGCTCGATGTCCTCGACCAACACTGGACCGTCCACTACCCGCCCGAGACCCGCCTCGTCAGCAGCACCGGTTCGCTCGAACCGGAACAAAAACTGGATGAGACTAGTTTGCTCGGCCAACTGGGTACGAAGCTGGAAGTCCCAACGCTCGCGAAGCTCGGCTGGCAGGTGTTTGCGGTCGTGGTGACGCTGGGTGTGATCGCGTTCTGCTTGCTGGTGTATCAGCGACTGGGTAAGTGGGATCTCGACTGGAGAATCAGTTGGGTCTCGATTGTCGGAGTGCTGGTCATCGGCTCGCTCCTCACCGCCTTGCTACTTCCGGCAACTCAGCAAGCCCGTGAATCCTCGCGAAGAGCGCAGGCGCGCAATGAAGCCAAGATGCGCGAACTTGCGACGGCGGCCTTTACCAGCGTAGGCGACTTTGCAGCGGAAGAGAGCACGCCATCAAGGGCGACCGCACCCGTGGCCATGTCGCCAGCGGGAGCCGAGGGACTCGCGCGAACCGCTGCGCCGCGACCGGAAGCCGCCAAGAAGGAGATGGCCGCGTTTGCTGTCGAGGATGAAACCGTGCGTTCGCGTAGCAGGGTCATAGATGAACGCATTAAGGGCGTCACAGACGAAGTTGTTATTGAGCCTCGTTCGGCTGATCCTCAGCTCGCACAGCCTGTCGATCCGCTCATGGCTCAGAACGAGCCGAACCGCGCACCGCCGAAGCGGCCGGGGGACAAGCAATGGGACCCTGATCGCGATGGGGACGGCTTGAATGACGGCATTCTGCAGGGACTCAACCAACAGGCTTGGAGCAAGGACAAGCTCGCGCTGTTGTCGCTGGCGATTGATCTCGCCGCGCCGAGTGGCAGTCTGGAAAAGTCGTTCCGGTACGTCGGAGCCGATCCGGCGCGAGGCGGGATTGGATTGAATCTCGGTTACGTCGACGAGACCTCGGGAACGAACTTGCGAGTCTTTCTGATGGCTCTCGTCGCCCTAGTTGGCTGGTTCCTGCGGAAGACTTCGTGCGCGAACAAGATCGCGCTGGCGGCCCTGGGCCTGACGATCCCGCTCGCGCTGCTGCCGCTCGCGCCGCAAAGCTTGCAGGTGGTGCTCGATGGCGTCTTCTTCGGAGTGCTGATCGTGTGCGGGTTGTGGCTGGCGGTGGGAATCGCGAAGTGTTTGGAATCGTGCTGCGTGGGTGGCTGCTGCGGATTGTGGACAGGAGGCAGGAGGCAGAAGGCAGGAGTTAGGGAAGAGAAGCAAGAGGACGCGCTCGTCTCGCCGACTGTCGCCGGGTTGATGCTGTTCGCGCTGCTGGCGATGGACAGCGCGGCGTTCGCTCAAAAGGATGAGGCCAAGCAAGTGGTCGCTCAACCGGCTCCGCCCGTTTCGTTACCGACGAGTCTCATCGTGCCGTTTGATGCGGGGACCGATCCGCTGGCGGCAGACAAAATCTTGCTGCCGTTCGACAAGTTCGTCGAGCTGTACCGACTCGCGTATCCCGACAAGTCATTTGGGAAGGGGACCGCACCTCAAGCAGGCGGCGTGGTCGAGGCACTGTATTCGGCGAAGGTCGTTGCAAACGAAACGACTCCGGACGAGTCGTCGATCGACGTGACCGCTCGCTTCGCCGTGAGGAGCTTCGTGGACGGGCAGCTTCTGGTCGAATTGCCGCTCGGCAAAGTGGCGGCGCGCGACGCGAAGCTTGATGGCAAGACGGCGGCTCTGATTGCGAGTGGCGACTGTCTGAAGGTGGCGGTTTCGACACCCGGCCTGCATGTCGTGGACTTCGCGTTCTCGATCCCCGCGCGGTTGTCGGGTTCGACCGGGACGTTCACGTTGCCGTTGCTCGCGGTACCGAGTGGCAAGTTGTCGTTCGCTCTGCCCGCAAAAGACTTGTCGGTGCGGATCAACGGTTCGACGACGATCTTCCGGCGCGTGACGACCGGTGATGCACAGTCGATCGACCTGCCGATCGACAAGGGGGGCGACATCGCCATCGCGTGGCAGCCGGAACAGGCGAAGGGAGCCGCAGCGGCGGTGGTTCATGTCGATTCGATGCAGGCGATCACGCTGACCGATGCGGGGACGGCGGTGAGTAACGGCTATCAGTACCGCGTCCGGCAAGGGAGCATCGCCGACGTGTCGTTTGCGTTGCCCGAGTCGCTCAAGTTGCAAGCGGTCAACGGGCCGGATGTCGGCGGGTGGGAGTTGCAGGGTGAGGGAGCGGCTCGCAAATTGAGAGTCATCTTCCGCCGCAACGTCACCGACACGACGAAGCTGACGGTCGAAGTTTTTTTGGATGTGAAAGTCGGGGCTCAACCCACAACCATCGAAGTCCCGCCGCTCGCGCCGCAAGAAGTGACGAACGAGATCGGCCAAGTCGCGGTCTTCGCCGGGGAGCAGTTCTCACTACGAGCCGAGAAGGTCGAAGTCCTCGCGCAGATTGACGGCGACAAATTCACGACGCAAGTGCCGGTCAGCCGACCAAACGTTGCGCCGCAACTGGCTTATCGATTTTCAAAGCGGCCGTTCGCACTGAGCCTTCGCGCGACGAGGCAAGAGTCGCAAGCCAACGTCACCGCACATCAAGCCGCGTTCGTCACGCGACGCAAACAACTGCTCACGACCCGGCTCCTCTACAACCTCACCGGCGCACCACGTTCGTCGTTGAACCTGTCACTGCCAGCGGGCTTCGTCGTACTCGACGTGAACGCCACCGGATTGCACGACTGGTCCACAGCGACTCAGGACGGACGGACCACGCTGACGATCGACCTCAGTTCCCCGCGACTCGGCCTGACCGAAGTCGTCCTCGGCGGATCGGTCGCACGTGAAGGTGACATTGCCGCCGCAGCCCTCTCGTTCCCGCAACCGCTCGATGCGATCAAGCTCAACACGACCGCCGCCGTCTGGTTGGACGAAGGCTTTAGCGCGACGCTCGATCAGTTCGAGGGCTGGCGTTCGATCGACGCGGCTCTCATCAGCAATGACCTGAAAGCCGTGCGAGCGAACAAGCCGGTGCAGTTCGCGTTCGCTACGAACATCGCCGCGCCGTCGGAGATCTCGCTCAAGCTGACTCAAGCGACGCCGAAGCTGTCGGCCAACGGCTTGACGATGACGACCGTGACCGATGTCGCCGTGATTCATACGCTCGCGCTGCAATGGCAGATCGACGCAGCGACCGCCGACGCACTGGTCTTCACGACGCCCAGCAGCCTTGCGGGCAAACTGGTCTTCACCGGCGGCGGCATTCGCGAGACGACGCACGTTGATGCCGGGAACGGTCGGACTCGCTGGACGATCTGGCTGCGGACGCCCGTCAGCGGGAAGTATTTTGTGACGGCGGTCGGAACGCTGTCGCCAGCGACGACTGAAGTGGAAGCACCGGCGGTGGTGATGGAACGTAGCACAGGCGGCTCGCCTGTGTTGGCTGGTCAGGCCGCAGCAGGCGAGCCGCCCGCTGCTACGGGGAATGCGATCGACGGACAACGGCAGTACGTGCTGCTGATCAATGCGTCGCAGAGTCAGCTCACGACGGCTGACACATCTCTGACCGAGGCGGTTCAACGCGAGGACGTGCCGGTCGTGGTCGATCAGTCGCTCATCGATCAGGCGACCGAGTTGGTCAAAGTGAAGAAGCTGCTCACCGCGCCGAAGTGGTCGCTGCAAAAGTTCGCTCAGACGCAGAGTGCCCCGGCCTCGGTGAACGTCGCCGACCTGACGACCGTCGTCAGCCGAGACGGCACCTATCGCGGGCAGGCGGTCTACACGATCAAGAACCGCTCGCGACAGTTTCTCGCCTTCAAGCTGCCGCCACAGTCGGAACTGCTGTCGGTCTTCGTTGGCAACCAGCCGTCGCGCGCGGTAACGACGAAGCGGAAGGATGGCGAGATTCAACTGGTCGCTCTGCCCAAGACGAGTGCCGCGTCGCTGTCGTTCCCCGTGCGAGTGATCTGGCGCGGCAAGCTGTCGGGCGCGTTGCCCAAGTCGGCGCGCGTCCTGCGCGAAGAGTTCGAGTTCCCCGCCCCCGAGATCATCAGTCAACAAGCCGATGCCGAGTTCGGTATCCCCGTCGCGCGAACGCGCTGGACGGTTTATCTGCCCGATGACTTGGACGCGAAGCCGATCACTTCGGCCTCACGCCACAACCTGACGCTCCACCCGGAAGGACTCCCCGACCTGATCTATCAGGAAGCAGCGCTTCAGGAGATCAGCTTCCTCTGCGCGACGGTAGAACAGAATCCGAACGGTCGCGCGAACTACTTTGCGTTGGGAAATCTGAAGCAACTCGGCACGGTTGTCCGCAGTTTTAGCGGAGCCTCGAACCCTGAGTTCGACCAACAGAAGGCCCAGGTCTTGAAGCGATTGGACGAACTGCAACAGAAGGTCCAAGTGGATGAAGGGCGTCAGTCGGCGGTCGTCATCAACAAGCGAAGTGGCAAGGGTGTGGATGACATGGTGAGCGGCTCAGATGTGAGCGGGAGTCAGATCAACGTGAACGGCAACGGCATCGACAGCTTTGAAGCTCTCGCCCAAAACCGCGACAACAACAAGCAACTGATCCTGTCGAACACGCTGTCTGGCGTGTCGTCCTCATCGCTGTGGTCCGATGGCAGCAGTCTCAACTTCAACTTCGGGCTGCAAAACCAAGAGCTTGCCGAACAGAAGGGCGACGCGAAGGACGGAGGCAAACCATCCGAGGAGAAGCCGTCCGATAGCAAGCCCGTCGCAGGCAAGGCCGCCGCGAAGGGGAGCAATCTGGAGCAGCGTCAAAACCTGAGATTCAA
>CAMAYU010000087.1 GCA_945862235.1 Schlesneria paludicola DSM 18645 | reverse complement strand
AGTCATCGCGACGCACCAAAACAAAGCAAGAATGGTGCGTCTCGATGACTCGACGACACCCTACAACTTGCCTCGCTCCAACAAGGCGATGGCCCTGGCGAGACGCTTACCCTAAATTTCTCGGTAGACCGAAGATTGGAGCAGCATGGAACTGGAACTGAGCGGGCAGGTGGCGGTGGTGACGGGCGGGGCGAGCGGAATCGGATTGGCCTGTGCGCGCGGGTTGGCTCGCGAAGGCTGCCGGGTTGCGCTGTGGGATGTCTCATCGGGAGTGAGTGAGGCGGCGGCGAAGTTATCCGAAGAGTTCGGCGGTTCGTCGCTGGGGCTGAGTGTCGATGTGAGCGACTTCTCGGCGGTCGAGGCTGCTGTGGAAGAGACCTCGTTGCGACTGGGACCGATCGCGCATCTCGTGCATGGCGCGGCGGTCACCTCGGGCAAATTCGGCTTTCCATTCACGAACGTCCCACCGGGAAATTGGTCTCGCGTGTTGGAGATCAACGTCATTGGAATGGTTCACGTCGCGCAGGCCATCGCGCCGGGCATGATCTCACGCCGTACCGGCACGATGGTGTTCGTGGCTTCCATTGCAGGACAGATCGGTTCACAGACTGATCCGCCGTACAGCGCGAGTAAGGCGGCGAACATCAACTTTGCGCAGTGCTTGGCGAAGGATCTCGCCCCGCACAACGTGCGCGTCAACACGGTCAATCCCGGCATGGTGCAGACGCCACTGAACCGCCAAGTCTGGCAGGCTTGGCACGATCAACAACAGCCGGACAAACGTCGCAGCTACGAAGACTGGGCAGGAGACAAGGTCCGCAACTTGGTTCCGCTCGGCCGCTGGCAACAGCCCGAAGATGTCGCCGACTTGGTGACGTTTCTCTCGTCAGCCCGCGCGGGGCAGATCACGGGCCAGACGATGAACGTCGATGGCGGTCAGGTCATGCACTGGTGATGTGGTGCCTAACTCCTGGCTTTGTGGGTACGGCAACTCCTCCCAGTCGCCTTAGCAGTCTGTTGAAAAACGGCGGTGAGCCTTTGGCTTGCCCGCTTTTCAACAGCATTAACAGGCAAACGAGAGGCTTAGGGCTGGCGCAACAATAACTGTCCCATCGGCTCGGACGCTGCCAGCATCCGAGCCGATGCTGGCAGCGTCGGCCACGACAGTGATTGCTGCGCCGATCCTTACGTACGCTTTTCAACGGTCTGTTAGGCGAGAGACAAGAGTTCGCGTACGCGCGACGTAGGATGGACGGCCCGTCCGTCCGGTACTTCCGGGCAAGCTCGGACGGACGGGGCATCCCCCCGCCCCTACGGGGGCAACAATTTCCTGCCGTTCGCCATATCTCGCACTCGTCGTCCGCTGAGGTCTGATGGGGTTGTCGCTCGGCAATGAAAGGCACGGCTCAGCACGATGAACATCGCGACTCGACGTAGTTTCCTTCAAGATTCCACGGCATTAGCAGCGAGTGTCGTGATCGCGCAGGCGGAGTCCGTTCGCGGCGAGGAGCGTCTCGAACCGATCCGGATCGCGGTCATCGGAACGGGTGCTCGCGGATGCGATTTGATCCGCGCATTGACGACGATTGTGGCGGTGAAAATCGTGGCGGTGTGCGATCCCTACGGGCCGCATCTCGAACGAGGTTGGCAGTACGCGGGACCGCTCGCGCGGACGTTTACCGATCACCGCAAGTTGCTTGATGAGACCAAGCCACAGGCGGTCGTGGTGGCCGTGCCGCTGGCGTCTCACTTCGACATCTGCCGCGATGTGCTCGATGCTGGCTGCGCTGTGTTCTGTGAAAAGATGATGTGCTACTCGGTCGAACAGGCTCGAAACTTGGTGGCTCGGGTTGAGGAAAAACGTGCGGTGTTTCAAGTTGGTCTGCAACGACGGGCCAACGCGATCTACCGGCAGGCGGCGGCAATGATTCAGACCGGAATGCTCGGTCGCATCACGGCGATTCAGTGCCAGTGGCATCGCCACAACAACTGGCGCCGGCCGGTGCCGGTTCCGCGCGGTCACGCCGACTTCGCTCAGCTCGATCGCCAACGGAACTGGCGGCTGTATCGGGACTCGTCGCAGGGGCTAATGGCCGAGTTGGGTGCCCACCAACTCGACGTGGCCAACTGGTTCTTGGGAACTCCGCCGAAGTGCGTCTTCGCGACGGGTGGGATCGACTACTGGCGCGACGGACGCGAGGTTCTGGACAACATCAGTTGCCTCTACGAGTACGAAGTCACGCCGCGTAAGCCGGCGCGCGGCCAGACGCCCGTCGTCGGAACGAATGAAGAGCCATACACCGTGCGCGTGTCGTACTCGTCGCTTCAGAACAACGCCTTCACGGGGGCGTCCGAATTGATTCTCGGGACGCACGGCACGCTGTTCCTCTCGCAGAAGAAGGGGCTCTTTTATCGCGAGTCACTGCCCGAGACGATCGACTGGTCGAATCGAGCTGACAAGCAGGCGAGCGTCGTGACATCGGGGAAGACGCTGAAACTGTCGAACGATCCTTGGGCGCATCACGGCGCGCCCTTCGAGATCGACAGCGAATCGGACGACACACGCGATGAGTTGGTGTCGTTCGTCGAACACGTCCAACAAGGTGATCGCGCAACGATCTGCTCCGCCCGAGACGGTCTGGTCAACGCGGCCACGATCGTGATGGCCAACGACTCCATTGAGAAGCGGCAAACGGTGGAATGGCTTCCTCTGAACGGTTGAATTGCAGCGAACCGATCATGATGAAATGTCGATTGGGAGCAGAGTTCGAAGCCCGGACAATACTCACAAAACAGCAAGGCTCGATGGTCTCCACCTGCGTTGCAGTTTGCCTAGGCCATTCCTAGAATCCCGCGACTTTGACCATTTCGATTTTGCGGACTGTGCGCTGGGGGTTGATTCGTCCGATAGAGATAGTCCCCGGCGGTGGCGATCGAGATTTTTGAGGGGCTGGCAGAGTGATCGCCAGCCTTTGCTCGAAGTTGCCGCAGCAAGTTCACTGACTATCTTTCTCCGAGTTGACGCCGCATGGAAAGCTCACACGCCGTTCTCATGTACGCCGGTGTGATGGTGGGGTTCGTGATTGCGAACCTGATCGTCATCCATCTGGTCGGGCCGAAGAATCGGACGGCCGTCAAGCAGATGCCCTACGAGTCCGGAATGGACCCCGTCGGCGATGCTCGTCAGCCGTTTGACGTGAAGTTCTATCTCGTCGCGATCTTGTTTTTGGTCTTCGATGTGGAGTTGCTCTTTCTGTACCCGTGGTCTGTCGCGGCGTACCTGAACGACGGCATCGGCGTGCCGCGTGAGCTGCGGAATACCGTCTTCGGCGTGATGCTGGTCTTCATGGGGACGCTGGCGATTGCCTACGTTTACGCTTGGCGAAAAGGGGTCTTCAAATGGCGATGAAGGATGTGCCGGACAATATCTTCATGACCCAGTTGGATGCCGCAGCCAGTTGGGCGCGGGCCAACAGCCTGTGGCCGATGCCGTTTGCGACCGCCTGCTGCGGAATTGAGTTGATGGCGACCGCTTCCTCGCGGTTTGACCTCGCTCGGTTCGGGGCTGAGGTCATGCGGTTCAGCCCGCGCCAGTGCGACTTGATGATCGTCGCCGGTCGCGTCGTCATGAAGATGCTTCCGGTTCTCCAACGCATCTGGTTGCAGATGCCCGAACCGAAGTGGTGCATCAGCATGGGAGCCTGTGCCTGCACGGGCGGTGTGTTCGACACGTATGCCGTCGTGCAAGGTGTTGATCGCTTCATTCCCGTCGATCTCTACGTCCCCGGATGTCCGCCTCGACCCGAACAACTGATGGCCGGGATCATCGCCCTGCAAGACAAGATCAAGCACGGCGGCACGCTGAACGGCACCGAGTTCGGCAAGCGAACACAACCGATGGGGCCGACCCCGTATGACCTCGACGAGCTGATCCGCATCCGCGAAGCGAATGAGCAACTGGTCTCGTTGAACTGACCCGAACGGGCCTTCCCCCCACCGGGCTTGCCCCGGTGGAATCAGGTTTCTGCACTATTCTGGCCTCGGGTTGCTCCATGCGGCTTCTGTTCAAAACAAGTAGTGCAAAGACCTGTAAACCACCGGGGCAAGCCCGGTGGGGTTGGTTCGGAGTCGAACCTAATATGAACGACATCGCCATCCCGCGAGTAACTTGATGTCCACCGAAGAAACCCTCCAATCGAAGTTCCCCGCCGCTGGGCTGAAGTGCAGCCAGTTCCGCGACAATCGGCGCGTCGTCGTTCCGGCCGAGTCGCTTCAGCCGCTGCTCGCCTTCATGAAGGGCGACCTCGGTTTCGACTTCTTGGCCGAGATCACGGCCGTCGATTACCTCGAATACGAAGGGGCGACTGATCGCTTCGGCGTCGTCTACGTCGTCGTCAACACGAAGACCGGTGAACGGCTTGTCATCAAAACGTTTGTGAACGATCCCGATCCGGTCCTGCCGTCGGCCTACTCGCTTTGGAAGTCAGCCGACTGGCTCGAACGAGAAGTCTACGACATGTTCGGCATCAAGTTCTCGGGCCATCCCGACCTGAGACGCATCCTGACTCCCGACGAATTCTCCGCCTACCCGCTTCGCAAAGACTACCCGCTCAAAGGACGGGGCGAACGCCACAACTTCCCGGTCATCACCCGCGCCGACAGCTAAGTAGAGACCAATGCCCTTTGACGTTTCCGACCTCGCCGAACTGGATGCTCCCGAGCAGGAGTACCTCTGGACCCTCAACTTTGGGCCTCAGCATCCCGCTACGCACACGACGTTGCGATTGATCCTCACGCTGGACGGTGAGAAGGTCGTCAATGCGGTGCCGCACATCGGTTACCTGCATTCGGGGTTCGAGAAGCTCGGCGAGCATCTCGACTTCAATCAGTACGTCACCATCGTTGATCGCATGAACTACATCTCGCCGCTGCACAACGAGATCTCGTGGCATCATGCGGTCGAAAAGCTGCTCGGCATCGAACTGACTCCGCGCTGCAAATACCTGCGGACGATTCTCGCCGAGTTGATGCGCATCCAAGACCATCTGCTGAACACCGGCACTTGCGCGCTGGATCTCGGCGGCTTCACGGCGTTCCTCTACTTCTTCCAGCAGCGCGAGCTGATCTACGACATTGTCGAGACCGCTTCGGGCCAGCGTTTTCACACTAGCTACACCCGCGTCGGTGGCGTGGCCTTTGATGTGAACAATGCCTGGGTGGACAAAGTGCGCAGCTTCATCAAAGGCTTCGCTGCGGTACATGCGGAAGTCCACCGGCTGCTCACCCGCAACCGCATCTTCATCGAGCGGGTGCAGGGAATCGGCTACCTCAGCGCGGAAGACTGTATCAACATGGGCGTCACCGGCCCGCTGGCTCGGGCGAGCGGCGTGTTGAGAGACCTCCGCAAAGACGAGCCTTACCTCGCGTATGCCGATCTCGACTTCAAGGTCATCGCATCCAAAGGAGGGGACTGCTACGCGCGGTATCTCGTGCGGATGCAGGAGATGGTCGAAAGCGTCAAGATCATCGAACAGTGCATCGAGAACATTCCCGAAGGCCCGGTGAACGTCGATGCCGGCAGCAAGGCGGTCATCCCCGCCAAGCCCTCCGTGTATCGCAGCATCGAAGGTTTGATTCAGCACTTCGAAGTGATGATGCCCAACCGCGGCTTCCCTACTCCAAAAGAAGAGATTTACGCGGCGACCGAATCCCCGAACGGTGAGCTTGGCTACTACATCGTGGGGGACGGCAGCCCGCGTTCGTACCGGGCTAGAACTCGCCCGCCGAGCTACGTCCACTTCGCGGTCTTCCCGCAAATCATCAAGAACCACCAACTGAGCGATGTGGTGGCGGTCCTTGGCAGCCTGAACATCATCGCGGCGGAACTGGATCGGTAAGAGACGCGAAGAAGAGAAGAGGTTGAACCACGAATCTCACGAATAGCACGAATGAAATGCAGAAGACCTTTGGTCGAAGTGTGCTGTTGTCGGTCGAGTTTTTGGTGACGAAGTTGCGGTCAGACATTGGACTTTGGTTTTGATTCGTTCGATTCGTGAGATTCGTGGTTAAAAAAGTCTTTTCATGTTTTGAAGAGCTTTGGAGTCAAGATGGCTGCGTTAAGCGAGGAACTGCGGAACGAGATTCGGGCGCAGTTTCCGAAGTATCCGAACAAGCGAGCGGTCGTGTTGCCCGCCCTGCATCTCGTGCAGGACGCGCAGCGGCACGTCTCGATCCAGGCCGTGCGTGAGATCGCCGAACTGCTCGAACTGCATCCGTCGGAAGTTCACGACACGATGTCGTTCTACCAGTTCTTCAAGGACGAAAAGCATCAACTCGGCAAGCACCGAGTCTGGGTCTGCCGCAGCATCAGTTGCATGTTGCGCGGCGGCGAAGAACTGCTGGAACACATGTGCCACAAACTGAACGTCCACCCCGGCCAGACCTCGGCCGACGGCAAGATCACAATGGAATTCGCCGAGTGCTTGGGAGCCTGCGAGGGCGCTCCCTGCGTCCTCGTCGATGACGAAGCCCACATGAACATCACGCCCGAGAAGGCTGACGAGTTGTTGAAGAGTCTGTGATTGAGATGGAAGAGTTGCGGTGAAACCATGCCGGATGTGATTGTGCTCGCCGGACCAAACGGCGCGGGGAAGCCCACGGCATCCGAGAAGTTGTTACAGGAATCGTGTCACGTGTCCGAGTTTGTGAATGCCGATGTGATCGCTCGCGGGCTATCCGCCTTCGACCCGGAAGGGGTGTCGATGGCGGCAGGCCGCATCATGCTCACTCGGCTCCGTGAACTCGCCGCTGAACATCGCGATTTTGCGTTTGAAACGACCTTGGCCAGTCGTTCGTTTGCACCGTGGTTGAAACAGTTGATTGAGACCGGCTACTCGTTGAAGTTGTTTTTCTTCTGGTTGCCCAGCGCAGAAATGGCGGTTCAACGAGTGGCCGAGCGTGTCAGTACTGGAGGACACTCCGTACCGGAAGATGCCATCCGGCGACGATACGAACGAGGGCTCGACAATCTGTTTTCCGACTACATGCCGATGGCTGAGAATTGGTTTGTCTGCAATGGGTCATTGAAGGACGCCGCCGAAATTGCACGGGGTGGACGAGACAAGGTAACACTCGTTTCCGATTTGGATTGCTGGCGGCAAGTCATTCACGGGAGGGCCGCATGATTCAACCTGTAACATCAGCAGGCAGTAGTACTGCCGGTGACTCGAATGACATCTACTTGAATCCATCTTCTGTTCATGCCGCGTTGTCATCAGCCATTCGCGAAGCTCGGCTGCGGCACAAGCTCTTGGGCCAGCCGGTTGTCGAATGGCGGGATGGACAAGTCGTCCTTGTTCCCGCCGAAGAGATTGAAATTGTTGAACCGACTCAAACGAGCAAGTCCTCGAACGAATAACGAACACCATGAGTTTTGAACCTACATTACTGGCTCGCGTCGGAAAGCCGGACAGCCATTTGCTTGAAACGTATCGCCGGGATGGCGGCTATCAGGGCTTCAAAAAAGCTCTGGGAATGGCTCCCGTTGATGTCATCAATGAAGTGAAGAACTCGGGTCTTCGCGGACGCGGTGGCGCGGGGTTTCCGACCGGCCTCAAGTGGACCTTCCTGCCGAAAGACAATCCGGGGCCGATCTATCTCGCCATCAATGCCGATGAGTCCGAACCGGCCACGTTCAACAACCGCATCTTGATGGAGGACGACCCGCATCAGGTGCTCGAAGGGATCGCGATCAGTTGCTTCGCGATCAAGTCGAAGACGGCTTACATCTATCTGCGGTACGAGTATGGTCGCAGCTACCGCAGGCTGAAGCAGGCGGTTGACGACTGCTATGCCGCCGGGATTTTCGGGAAGAATATTTTCGGATCGGGCTTCGATCTCGATGTCGTGCTGCATCGCGGTGCAGCGGCGTACATCTGTGGCGAAGAGACGGGGCTGATCGAAAGCCTCGAAGGGAAGCGAGCGTGGCCGCGCATCAAGCCGCCGTTCCCGGCCATCGAAGGACTGTTCCGCAAGCCGACGATCGTCAACAACATCGAGACGATGGCCTGCGTGAAACAGATCCTCGACCGGGGCATCGAGTGGTTCAAGAGCTTGGGCGTCCCCCCCGACCCGAACAATCCGCGCGATGCCGGCAGCTATGGCCCCAAGCTGTATTGCATCAGCGGGCATGTCAACAAGCCGGGCTGTGTTGAACTGCCGATGGGGATCACCGCGCGACAGCTCATCGACGAACATGGCGGTGGCGTTTGGAAGGGCCGCAAGGCGAAGGCCGTTGTCCCCGGCGGCATCAGCATGGGCTTTTTGTCTGCCAGCGAACTCGATACGCCGCTCGACTTCAATGGGCCGGGCAAGGTCGGGTGTCTCGGGCTGGGAACAGCGGCGATCACGGTCATCGACGATGAGACCAGCATGGTCGATGTCCTGTTCAACTGTGCCCGCTTCTTCTCGCACGAGTCCTGCGGCCAATGCACCCCGTGCCGTGAAGGGACCGCGTGGATGCACAAGATTCTCGCCCGCATCCGCATGGGTGAAGGCCAGCTTCGAGACCTCGATCTGCTCACAGAAGTCGCCGGTTCGATGGGGATCATCCCCGGCACAACCATCTGCGGACTGTCCGACGGGGCGGCTTGGCCGATCAAGAACGCAATCAAGAAGTTTAGGCCCGAGTTTGAAGAATACATCAATACAGGCCGCAAAACGGTTAAGTCTGCCGATGCTCTCATGGCGGCGCATTGAACGCAGAGAAGAGTTTTGAACCACGAATTTCACGAATAACACGAATCAGAAGGAGACGCGAAGAACGCGAGTTGGACGAGTAAAGGCTGTTTTCTTTATTCGTGAGATTCGCGAGATTCGTGGTCGAACCTCTTAGAGACGAAGTTGAACTGACATGGCGACAGTCCTCGTAAACGACAAGTCGGTTGAGATCGGGCCATCCGAGAAGCTGAACTGCATTCAGGCGGCTCAGCGGGCGGGGGTCGAGATTCCGTCTTATTGCTGGCACCCGGAGATGTCCGTGGTGGCCAGTTGCCGCATGTGTCTGGTCGAAGTCGGGGACAAGAAGCCCGACGGCACGATCGCCATGCAGCCGAAGCTGTTCCCCGGTTGTCAGACTCCTGTGAAAGACGGCACGGTGATCGTGTCGAACAGCGAGAAGGTCAAGGCGGCGCAGAAGGCGACGCTGGAATACCTGCTCCTCAACCATCCTCTCGACTGCCCCGTGTGCGATCAGGCGGGCGAGTGCGGGTTGCAGGACTACAGCTACGAGTTCGGTCGCGGGTACAGCCGCCTCCAGGAACCGAAGAACATCAAGCCGGACAAGGACTACATCGGCGACCAGATCACGCTCTTCACCGACCGCTGCATCATGTGTACTCGTTGCGTGCGGTTCACGCGCGAGATCAGTGGCACGGCCGAATTGCAGGTCATCAGCCGGGGGACTCACGAAGAGATCGACATCTTCCCCGGAGACCCCTGCAACAACAAACTCGCTGGCAACGTGGTCGATCTCTGCCCGGTCGGTGCCCTGTGCAGCAAGGACTTTTTGTACGAGCAGCGCGTCTGGTGGCTCAAGACCAAGAACAGCGTCTGCCCCGGTTGCAGTACCGGTTGCAGTATCACGGTCGATCAGAATGAGGACGTGCTCTACCGCCTCAAGCCGCGCGTGAACGAGCAGGCTCAGGGGCACTTCATGTGCGACGAAGGGCGCTTTGGTTGGAAGTACGTTCAGAGTGAGAAGCGACTCAAACGACCCGAGCAACGAGCAAACGGACAAGTCGTGTCGCGCGATTGGGAGACGATCTTCCCCGCGATTCGGAACGCCATTCGAGACTCGCTCATTCGTTCGCCGAACAAGTTCGCGGCGGTGATCTCACCGTGGGCGACGGTCGAAGAGGCTTACTTGTTGGCGACGTATGCGAAGAAGCTGTCGCCTCACGCAAAGCTGGCCATCGGACCGGTGCGGGTTGTCGGTGAAGACGATCTCTATCCGAAAGACGTTCACGGGAAGCCCGAACCGAAAACGAAGTTCACCATTCGCGCGGAAAAATGTCCGAACCGACGCGGTGTTGAGGCGGTGATGCAGCAGATGCAAGGGTCGGTGATTGAGTTCTCGTCGATTCTCGAAGGTGTCTCGCGTGGTGAGATCGAAGCGTTGTATATCCTCGGCGGCGATCCCGAAGGCTGGATCAGTGACTCGGACGCGACGAAGCTCGACAAGTTGAAGTTGCTCGTCGTGCAAGACCTGTTGGAATCGGCGGCGTCTCGTAAGGCTCACTTCGTCCTGCCGGGAGCGGCTTGGGCCGAGAAGGACGGAACGTTTGTGAACCACAACGGGCTGGCACAAGCCATCCATCGCGGGGTCCGCGGTCCGGAAGAGGCTCGTCCCGACGGCCGGATCCTGATGGAGTTGGCTGAGAAGAAGGGGATGTTTCATGCCCCGACGTTGCGGAAGGAAATTGCGGGTGTGGTCCCTGCATTGGCGGCTTTGTCGGTCGGTGAACTTGGAGAGTTGGGTGTGAAGTTGGAACAAGCGGCTGCGGTTGAGAAGCCTCAGTTGCAGACGGTGTGATGTGAAGTAAATCAAAGCCGGAAGACCCCTCACCCTCCCCGTCTCTCTCCGCAGGGCCGGGGCGAGGGGACATGGCGAAGAGGTTGGAAGTTTGAATCGAACAGATAGAACGAGACATGCAGTTCATCAATGACTTTTTGAGCGGCCAGTGGAACTGGATCGTCGGCATGTTGCCTGAGGCAGCGAAGCCGTATGCGATGCCGGGGCTGGTGATTTTTATCGTGCTGAACGTGACGCTCGGCGCTTGCTCGTACCTGATCCTGCTGGAGCGGAAGCTGTCAGCGTGGATGCAGGACCGGCTCGGGCCGAACCGTGTTGGGCCGATGGGCTTGCTTCAGCCGGTTGCTGACATGCTGAAGCTGCTGCTGAAGGAAGACGTGATTCCGGGGCATGTGAACAAGTTTTTGTTCGTCCTTGCACCAGGCATTTCTGTGTTCACCACGTTCCTTGCGTTTGCTGTCGTGCCGTTCGGACCGGTACCCAAGGGGCTGACGGCGGGCGATGGACAGTTTCCGTTCATCATCGCTCCGGGGATCGACCTTGGAGTCGTGTTCATCTTCGCGATTGGCAGCCTCGCGGTGTACGGGATCATTCTCGGCGGCTGGGCCTCGAACAATAAGTACAGTGCGCTTGGCTGCCTGCGAGCGAGTGCTCAGGTTGTCAGTTATGAGATTCCGCTCGGGATGAGCGTTGTCGGGTTGGCATTGCTCTGCGGGACGATGAGCATCGAAAAGATTCTGCTCTTTCAAGCGGAACGCGGGATCTACGGCTGGAACATCTGGTATCAGCCCCTGGCCTGCGTGATCTTCTTCATCGCGGCGATGGCCGAAGCTCAACGGCTGCCGTTCGACTTGGCCGAGTGCGAACAGGAACTGATCGGCGGCTGGCACACCGAGTACAGCGCGATGAAGTGGGGCCTGTTCTTCCTCGCTGAATATACGCACGTCATCACGATCAGCTTTCTGACCAGCATCCTGTTCTTCGGTGGCTGGCACCTGCCGTTCATTGCCGAGACGACGAGCAATTACTCGGGCGTGTGGATGGTGAAAGTCGGAGTCCTGTTGGCTAAGGTGTCCGTTTTCATCGTGGTGATTCAGATGCTGCGGTGGACAATCCCTCGATTTCGCTTCGATCAACTGATGAGCCTCGCGTGGTTGTGTCTGATCCCGCTGGCGATGGTCAACATCGTGATGGTGATGGTCGTCAAGCAGTTTGAATTGAACGAATGGTGGCTGCTGCCGGGATCGGCTGCGATTTTCTTGGCCGCCGGTTTGATGGGGACTCAATCGACAAAGCCGTTCGCACGCCGAGTGGCCGCGCCGATTGAGACGCCGGGACATGGCGGGCATGGACACGCGCATGCTCATTGAGTGACGAGACAAAGAGCTAAGAAAAAGAACTCTCATCCTAACCCTCTCTCCGCAAGGCCGGGGCCAGGGGATAAGGCGGGGAAGAGATTGCTAAGTGATGATTGCAAATTGCAAAATGAAAGAGATTGAGTCGGCGACATCCGTCTCTGGCTAAGAGCTAATCGCTAACAGCTAAACGCTGAGGTTTTCATGGCTATCAACGCGAAAGATGTCGAGTGGGTCGAAGAGACTCCGATGAACTTCTGGGAGGCGACTTATCTCCCGGCGGTCTTCGATGGGCTGCTCACGACGGGGGCGCACGTCGCGAACAATCGTACCGTGACCGAGCAATACCCCGAGCAACAGCCCAAGCTGCCGACTCATTATCGCGGCGTGCATCGGCTCAACCGCGATGACAAAGGTCGCGTGAAGTGCGTGGCCTGCATGATGTGTGCGACGGCGTGCCCGGCGCATTGCATCGAGATCGTGGCGCAGGATGCTCCCAAGGACGACCCGCACTGGGCCGATCGCGACAAGTTTCCGAAGAGCTTTGTGATCGACGAGTTGAAGTGCATTTACTGCGGCATGTGTGAGGAAGCCTGTCCGGTTGACTCGATCGAACTGACTCACATCTACGATCTGGTCGGGCTGACTCGCCAGGAAATGATGTTCGACAAAGAGAAATTGCTGAGCGTGTTTGACCAGACAAAGGATTCGGGGATCGACCCGATCCGGACTCACAAAGGAAAGCTGGGTCACGCGAGCGACTTCACCGATTTGCATACGCTCGGCCCGGCGACGACCGTACGAGCCGATGATCGTTCGGCGAAGGCCGTATCGTCCGGGGTGATTTCGAATTAGTTGAGGCAGCAGCGACCCCACCGGGCTTGCCCCGGTGGCTCGCAGGTTTCTGCACTACTTGTGAATGAGTCGGTTCGTTAACGAGTAGTGCAGAAGCCTGACCCCACCGGGCAAGCCCGATGGGGTTTGGTTGATGATCGATGGGAACTCACGCGAGCTGGTGTCTCGCAAACAACGTGTGGAAGACGAATGAACTGGTCTCCGGAAAATGGGATGTTGCTGCTGCCGCTGGCCTTGGGCTGGTTGGCGGTGTGGTGGCTGTTGCCGCGTGAGAAGCCTCGCGGGCGCATCTTGGGCGGATTGATCGGCGTGGCGGCACTGTTGGTGCTGCAAGCAACCGTGTTGCCGCCGGCGGGTGATCTGGTCCACGACGTGATGTTTTACGCATTCGCGGCGGCGGCGATTCTGTGTGGCGGGTTGATGATCACCGACAAGAATCCGGTTTACGCGGCGTTGTGGTTCGCCCTGACGACGCTCGCCGTATGCGGGCTGTTCCTGTTGAACTCGGCACCGTTTCTCGCGGCGGCGACGATCATCGTCTATGCCGGAGCGATCGTGGTCACGTTCCTGTTCGTCATCATGCTGGCTCAACAAGGTGGCATCGGCGGTTACGACCGTGAGGCGTTTCAACCGGGAATGGCGAGCCTGTTGTCGTTCGCACTGCTGGCTACGTTGCTATTCTCATTGCAAGAGTGGGGCGGGATCGATGGCAAGGCGGCGGATGAGGCTCGGCATGGTCAGTTCGTCTCGGTCCCGACGACCGTGCAGGCCAACTTGCTGAGTCAGGCTCCCGAGAGCAACCCGCGCGAGATCGGTTCCCTGCGAGTCCTCGGCCGATCGCTGTTCACCGATTATCTGTATGCCGTCGAGTTGGCCGGAACCGTGCTGCTCGTCGCGACCATCGGCGCGATCGCGATCGCACCGAGGAGGTCTCAAGGACACCTATGACTTCCACCGCTCTTGAAAACCAATTGATAGTCGGCGCGATCCTGTTTGCCCTCGGGATGATCGGATTCCTCACGCGCCGCAATCTGATCCTCATCATGCTGTCGGCCGAGTTGATGCTGCACGGAGTGTCGGTCAACCTGACCGCCTTTGGCCGCTATCACGGCAACCCGCAGGGACAGGTCTTCACGATCTTCGTGCTGACCGTTGCCGCGTGCGAAGCCGGGTTGGCTCTGTCGCTGATCCTGACGCTGTACCAACGCCGCAAATCGCTGGATGTCTTCCTCTGGGGGAACCTCGGTGAGGACGACTTGCGGGTGCTGTCGGGGAGTTCGTCATCGACTCAGCCAACGACGAAAGTAGTCGATCCGAATGCCGACTTCCCGCATCTGACTCCGGCCGGACGGGCACCGAAGTCACCGGTGACGAAGACGTGAGAAGAAGAGTTTGAACCACGAATCTCACGAATGAAGAAGGCGATGGCGGTTGGAGTTGGATCTGAATTTTGGCATTTGAGTGATACGCGGTTGAAGTAAGAAGCCCCCTCACCCTAACCCTCTCCACGCAAGGCCGGGGCGAGGGGACAAGAGTTGGGAAACTGACAGAAGAAAGAGATTGATCCCGTGTTCGACTGGTTCCAACCGAATGACGTTCTGTGGGTGATCCCGGCTGCGCCGTTGTTGGCCTGTTTGTGGATCGTGCTCGTGGGGCATGTGGTTCGTCGGCAGTATGCTCACCGGCCCGTGGTCTTGGCGCTGGCGGTGTCGCTGGCGGCGGCAATCTGTCTGTTGATTCATGTCGTGCCGAGTGGGTTCGGTCACGCGGGTGAGCATGGTGCACACGGGTCTCCTTCACACGCGATTATCAAGCACCTCTATCAGTGGATCAGTGTCGGGCAACTGAATGTGTCCGTGACGTTGCGAGCCGATGCGATGACGGCGCTGATGCTCGTCATGGTGACATCGGTCAGTCTGCTAGTCGTAATCTTCGCCAGCGGCTACATGCACGGCGATCCCGGCTATCCGCGGTTTTTTGCGTCGATCGCGCTGTTCGTCTTTTCGATGTGCATGTTGGTGCTGGCCGGAAACTTTTTGTTGATGTTCGTGTTTTGGGAGGCGGTCGGGCTGTGCAGTTATTTGCTGATCGGCTTCTGGTTCCAAAAACCGAGTGCGGCAGCGGCGGCCAAGAAGGCGTTCGTGGTCAACCGAATCGGCGACTTCGGATTCATCCTCGGTGTGTTCCTAATCTGGACCACGTTTGGAACCGTCGATTTTGAAGCTCTGTTCGGCAGCCCAGACCTGATTCGTGAGATCGCAACTCAAGATCCAGCAATCTTCACAACGATCTGCTTTCTGCTGTTTGTGGGAGCGATCGGCAAGTCGGCTCAGTTCCCGCTGCACGTCTGGTTGCCGGATGCGATGGAAGGTCCGACGCCGGTTTCCGCACTCATCCACGCGGCGACGATGGTCACGGCGGGCGTGTACCTCGTGGCACGCTGCACCCCGTTTTTTGTGTTGGCTCCAACGGCGCAGATGTTCGTCGCGGGGATCGGTGCGGCGACGGCTTTGATTGCGGCGATTACGGCTCTCACGCAGTACGACCTCAAACGCGTGCTGGCGTATTCGACGGTCAGCCAGCTTGGGTACATGTTCATGTCGTTGGGAGCGGCCGGCGCGGACGTGAGTCTCGCGACGCACGCGGTCACGTTCGCGATGTTTCACATGTTCACGCACGCCTTCTTCAAGGCGGTGCTGTTCCTGTCGGCCGGTTCGGTGATGCACTCGATGGGGAACGTGATCGACATGCGGCGGTTCGGTGGCCTGCGAAAAGCACTGCCGATCACGCACATCACGTTCTTAGCGGGATCACTCGCGCTGGCGGGCTTCCCACTGTTGTCGGGCTTCTGGTCGAAGGATGAGATTCTGGCGGTCCTGTTCTCGGCGAGTCAGGATGCGAAGCATGGCGACTTCTACAAGGTGATCCTTGGCGTCGCATTGCTCACGTCGTTGATGACGGCGTTCTACACGTTCCGCGCGTACTTCATGACGTTCTGGGGCAAGGAACGCTTCCCCGAAGAAGCCGGTCATCATCCCCACGACGCTCCGCCCGCAATGGCCGGACCGTTGCTGATCCTCGGCGTGGCCGCGTTGTTCGTGGGACTGATCGCCGGGCCGACACATCTGTACGGCCACTACCTCGAACACACACCGGGCCTGCCCGAGGCTCATGCTCACGAACCGAACCTGCTGATGATGGGAGTCAGCGTCGTGCTGGCCCTCGTCGGAATCGGTGCGGCCTACTTCGCGTATGTTGTCTCGCCGTCGGTGTCACAAGGATTGAAGAAGGCTTCCGGGCCACTGCACAACTTCTCGCATGAAGGCCTGCAACTCGACTGGCTCTACCTGCGGTTCATCGTCAACCCGTTGCGGCTGCTTGCCCGCATCGCGGAAGTGTTCGACAAGTGGGTGTTGGATGTGATCGTCGATTGCGTCGGCTTCGTGCCGAGTCTGTTCGGCGCGGTCCTCAAGCCGATTCACAACGGGTTCGTGCAGAACTATGCGATGGTGATGGTGGTCGGTTTGGTGGTCTGCCTCGTGTCGGTGCTGAGGGCACTGGCGGGTGGGATGTAGATTTCAGAACCCGTCGTCGGACTGGATTCGGGCTTGCAGATGGAGAATGAGTGATGACGGTTGTGGAGACCATCGAGCGAGCAGTTGAGCAACTGCCAACGAACGAACTGGCCAGGTTTCGCGACTGGTTTGTGAAGTTCGATGAAGCCGCATGGGATGCTCAAATTGAAGCGGATGCAGTGGCAGGCAAACTGGATGCGTTTGCGGCGGAAGCACTTCAAGAGTACAGCGAAGGCAAGGCTCGGGAACTGTGAGGCACTTCACTTCCAAGCGGTTTTGGAATTGCTTCAACTCGCTCCCGTTGCAAGTTCAAACCGTGGCACTTGAAAACTACAAGTTGCTGAAAGTTCATCCCGGACATCCCTCACTCCAGTTCAAACAAGTTCGTAATGGCCGCTTTCGGAGCGTGCGAGTTGGTGTTCACTATCGAGCGTTGGGTCTGCCCGTCCCGGAAGGTGTGCATTGGTTTTGGATCGGTAGCCATGCGGAATACGACGCGTTGATTGGATGAGGGTATTCACAAGACAAGAAGACCCCTGTCCCCTCTCCCCGCAGAGCCGGGGCGAGGAGACAAGGCGAAGACAAGAAAAGACGAATCGAAAGCAGGTAGGCGGTTTCCATGCCCAGTTTGTTTGTGGTGATGATCTTTATGCCGGCGGCGGCAGCGGCGTTGTTGCTGTTGCTGGACGCGAAGGCACCGCCGGTGCGGGCGCGCTGGACGGCGCTGATCGCGACTTTGGCGACGTGCGTTGTGTCGCTCGGTGTGGCGGCGCAGTTTCTCGCGCTACCGGAAACTCACCCAAGTGAGCGCGGTCCCGTACACCCTCGCATGGAAGTACGGCAGGTCTGGCTCGACGTTGTGCCTGGGACGACCAGTGCTGACGGAGTGGCCAGCGGTTCGGCGGTCAAGCTGGAGTTCTATCTCGGTCTCGACGGGATCAGTCTCGCGATGATCCTGCTGACGACGGTGCTGACGATCTCGGCGGTGCTGGTCTCGTGGACGGCGATTCAAGAGCGTTCGGCCGAGTTCTACGCGAGCCTGCTGATTCTCGAAACGGGGCTGATCGGGGTCTTCTGTGCCTTCGATCTGTTGCTGTTCTATGTCTTCTTCGAGTTCACGCTGATCCCGCTGTTCTTCATGGTTGGCATCTGGGGTGGCCCGCTCCGTCGCTATGCGGCGGGTAAGTTCTTCATCTACACGTTGGCCGGAAGTGTCATCACGCTGCTCGGGCTGATCTGGCTCGTCACCGAGTCCTACAAGCTCAGCTTGGCCTTGGCCCATCCGCTGACGACGCCGTTCTCCATCCCGGACCTCTCGCGACTGCTAGCCGATCACCCGCTGCCGCCGGAGTTGCAGGCGACGCTGTTTCTGATGATCGCGGCCGGGTTCATGGTGAAGGTGCCGCTGTTCCCGTTCCACACGTGGTTGCCACTCGCACACGTCGAGGCACCGACGGCCGGTTCGGTGATGCTGGCGGGTGTCCTGCTGAAGCTGGGTTCATACGGGTTCTTGCGACTCTGTCTGCCGATGCTGCCGGATGCGTGTCTCAACGTGGGGACGCCGCTCATCGGGGCGCTGTCCGTCGTGGGGATCATCTACGGTTCGATGTGTGCCTTGGCGCAGAACGACATCAAGAAGTTGGTGGCCTACAGTTCGGTGGCCCACCTTGGCTTCTGCATGTTGGGGATCTTCGCGTTGAACTCGGAAGGGATCAGCGGCGGCGTGCTGCAGATGATCAATCACGGTCTCTCGACGGGGGCCTTGTTCTGCCTCGTCGGGATGTTTTACGAGCGGTATCACACGCGACAGCTCTCGGAGCTGGGTGGCCTCGCCAGCAAGTTGCCGCTGCTCGGTGTGGCGATGGTTTTCACCTCGTTCGCCAGTATTGGCCTGCCGGGGCTGAATGGCTTCGTGGGTGAAGTGCTGGCCTTGATGGGCATGTTCAAACGAGACCCGATCCTTGCGATCCTTGGTGCGGCGGGAGTCGTTCTCGGTGCGTGGTATCTGCTCGGTGTGTTGCAGAAGGCGTTCTTCGGGACACTGCTCGAACCGCATCACGCGAGTCACGGCTCACACGGCGAGGCGCACGAGCCGATCGCCGATTTGAATGCTCGCGAAGTGCTGACGCTCGCTCCCTTGCTGGTGCTGTGTGTGTACCTCGGCCTGTTCCCGCAACCGGCGCTCGATCTGATCCGGCCCGATGTCGAAGCCGTGACGAAACTGTATGACGAAGTGAAGGCGATCAAACTGTCGAAGACAGCCGACGCCGCGCACAAGACTGACACAACGAGAGTGTCTGCCGTGAAAACTGTGGAGACCGGCGACGCTGAACCAGCGGCCGATCCTCAACTCAACATCAAAGCGAACGAGCCTGCGGCGGCAGATGCCAGCCAGCCAGTCGTGCCGGGGGAGGGCCGTCCGTGAACGAAGCCATACTGCATCTGAATGGTGCCGTGAATTTGATTTTGCCCGAGCTGGTGCTGTTGGCCACGGTCTGCGTGATGTTCCTCGCCGCTCCGTTTTTGGTGAGCGAGCGTGGCGAGGCACCGACGGGGCTGAGGCATCGTTGGGGTTGGCTGTCGCTGGTGGCGCTCGCTCTGGCGGGATGGCTCTGGTGGCACGGCGGTCTGGTACCGCGTTCGACCGGGCCGTTCGTGATGGACGGACTGACGTGGTACGTGCGCGGACTGACACTCGCATCCGGCTTCATTCTCGTACTGCTCCAATGGAATCAGGCCGATGATTCGCGGTCAGCCGAGTGCCATGCGTCATTGCTGGCGATCTTGGCTGGAGTCAACTTCGTCGCGGCCGCCAACGATCTCGTAGGACTGTTCGTGGCATTGGAACTCGTCAGCATCCCGACGTACTTGTTCCTGCTGCTGCCTCGGCGAGACGCTCCGGCTCAAGAGGCGACGCTCAAATACTTCCTGCTCAGCATCTTCTCGTCGGCCATCGTGCTGTTCGGCCTCAGCTATCTGTACGGCGCGACGGGGACGACAAACCTGATGGCCATTCATCAGGCATTTGCCGCGGGACGCGAGTTGCCGCACAGTCCGTTGGTGGCTGTCGCGACGGTGATGCTCATCGTGGGACTCGGCTTCCGACTGACGGCCGTGCCATTCCACTTCTATGCTCCGGATGTCTTCCAAGGGGCACCGACTTCGGCCGCTGCGATGCTGTCATTCGTTCCGAAGGTGGTGGGGTTCATCGCCCTGCTGCGGCTAATCGTTCCCGCGACGGGAGGCGATGCCACCGTTCACGCTTGGATGATGACTCCCGCCGCGACTCCGCTGTTGTGGTGGCTCGCGGTGGCAACGATGTTCGTTGGTAACCTGATGGCGTTGATGCAGACCGACGTGCGGCGGTTGCTCGCGTTTTCATCGGTCTCGCACGCGGGTTACATGCTGATCGGTTTGGTCGTCGGGATGCAGTCCACGGGCCAAGTGAGCGGCATCGGGGCGTTGCTCTTCTATCTGCCGATCTACGGAGCGATGACGCTGGGTGCGTTCGCGGTGTTGATCGCGGCCGCTCGTTCCGACAAGCGGATCGAATCGCTCGACGATCTCGCGGGACTGAGCCGTACGAAGCCCGCTCTCGCGTTGATGCTGGTCGTGTTCCTGTTCAGTCTGACCGGGTTGCCACCGACGGCCGGCTTTTTGGGCAAGTTCAACTTGTTCCTTGCCGCGTGGTCGCAGGGGTTTGAATCGAGTCGGATGTTGGCGTGCCTATTGGGCGTCAACGCGGCGCTGGGAGCGTGGTACTACCTCAAGTTGATCGGCGTGATGTACCTCCGCGATCCGGTCGATCGCAGTGAAGACACCCGCCCGGCCGATGTCCCCGCTCTGGTGGCGGCCCTGCTCTGCTTGGCTGTCACTGTCGGGCTGTTCTTCGCCCCCGGCTCCCTTTGGACTCACGTTCAATCGCTGGTGAAGTAGGAGCGGATTGCGGGTCGTGTCAGAGGATGCGGCCCGCGCGGTCGTCGATGAAATGTTTCTCCAGTTCGGGTCTTGGTGAGCCGGGCGAGGCCCAAAAACCGAGTACATTGTCGCTGGGGGAAATCAAAAATCCCGAGAAGGAACCCGGATTCCTCTAGGACTTTTCTCGTTTGACGCTGGTACGCATCATAGATTCCTGAGCCGTACAGGATTCATGCTGTAATGATCCCGTGTCTCCCTGTCGTCAGCCGGATTTACACTACGCCTTGGCCGTTCCCGCCTGTGGATTCGGGAAAGCTCCTGCGCCAAACGGCTTCCGCCTTGCGCCGCGGCTGAGTTTTGCGGGATTTAGGCTGAAAAGCCGCCAAACCCACGGTTGGCACGCCAGTTCAAGCCCGTCCGCCCCAAGCTCGGGCACGAGCGTTTGACTCCGGAACGAGCGAGTGGTCAGACGCCGGACTGTTGCGGTGAAGAGTCGAGAGGTTTATGCCGCTCGGCCCACCAAGCCCCATTGAAAAACGTCTCAGCGAAGACCGCGTGGAGTCTAATTCGACTGTCTGAGTTCGCCATCCGCCAAATGCAGGATGAGCAGTGCGCACCATTCTTCAACCCATTGTGCTGGGCACAGTCCACCCTATGGGAAGTCATACAGTCGAACTCACAGCACGTTGAAACCACTCTACAACTCTCGCTGACCTAGCAAGGCGATGGCCCAGTGTGAGGACGGACGCTGGTATTCCCCGCTTGGCGCGTTCCGCTAGAATCGGCCCGCATCGACCGGCTCTGTGTGATGAGTCGGTCGCAGCTTTTCGTGTGCGGCAAGGATGGCGGCGTCACAGATTCCATGGCGGGTGAGATGGCTTCGACAGCGGCTTCCAAGAACATCGGATCGGCGACCCGCGAGGCGGAGTCGCGTCCGAGTCGCCGCCCGCGTTTCGATTCTGATCGGCGCGGTGCCGTGCGGTCGTTGGTCGAGTCGTTCATCTCGTTGTTCGTGGCCGTGCTGCTCTTCCGCACGTTCGCGGCCGAAGGCTACATGATTTCGACCGGTTCAATGGCTCCCTGTCTGTTGGGATTCCACAAGCGGGTCGAATGCCCCACGTGCGGTGAGACGTTTCCGTTTGGAGTCGCTTACGACACCGATGACGACTCGAAGTCCGAGGAACTCGCGCGAGGCCGGTCGCGAGCCATCTGTCCCAACTGCGGACAGCGGGCGATCGACTTGAGTGAGGTGCCGCGCAACCACGGCGACCAGTTACTCGTCAACAAGCAGGCGTATTTGTATCGCTCACCCCAGCGGTGGGAGATCGTCGTCTTCCGCAACCCGGCCAAGCCGACGGAAGCGTACGTCAAACGAGTCGTCGGACTGCCGGGTGAGAAGCTACAGCTCAGCGATGGAGATGTCCTGATCGATGGTCAGCTGGCGCGGAAGGACTGGGACCGCCAACGAGCGATGCGCATCCTCGTCCATGATCATGACCATCAACCGGATCGTGATCCCGGTTTTCGATCTCACTGGCAACTGGTGGCCGAAGAGGCAGTCGATGTGAGTGCCGCAGCCAATCCCCGTGGTTGGCGGATCGCCGACAACGGCTTCGAACTGCGCGAAGGGAACGAACGCCGCCCCGATCGCGAACCGTTTCACTGGGTCGAATACCTCCACTGGATTCGCGCGGGAGGCTTGCACGAGACCTCCGTTGCCTTGGCTCGCTGGCCTGTCGATCTGCCGCCGTCTTCAGTCCCGTCGATCGGTCTGCGATTTGACCCGCAGACCGCGACGCTCGGATTCACCGGCGTGCTTCCGGTCGAGATGGCTCAGCGCATCGCGGACCTCACCGAAGACGTTCCCTTTCGCCAGGCACTCGGAGAACTTCAGGCCGCGTCGCACATCGCGCCGCTGATCGATGGCTATGGCTACAACCCGAACGAAGGAGGGGCGGTCCCCAATCCCGTGCGAGACGTGATGCTCTCGGCACATGTGGAATGGGAACGCGGCTCGGGCGAGTTTGCGATGCAGATGACAGACGGTTCGCAGGACTTCACCGTCGTGTTCGATGCGAGTCGCCGCGAAGTCCGCCTCTTCACCGGAGCCGGTGACGCGGCCGCACGGACGGGCGACTGGCCCGCATCGCTCGACAAGGGGGCGACCATTGAGGTCTCGCTGTTCGACAAACAGGTTTCCGTCGCCGTCAACGGTCAGTCGGTGCTGGAGCCGCTGCCGTTCGAGACTCCCGCCGGAACGCCCGCGCCGCACAGTGCCGTCCGGTTCGGAGCACGCGGTCTCGACGTGCGCGTCGCTCAACTCAAGCTCTATCGCGACGTGTACTACACCTCGTCGCGAGCACGGCATGGCGTGAACCGACCGCACCAGTTGGGTGACGACGACTTCTTCATGCTCGGCGACAACAGCCCGCTCTCGCACGACAGCCGCCGCTGGGATGAAGCCCCCGTCCATCGTTCGCTGCTCTTGGGCAAACCATTTCTGGTCCATCTCCCGTCGAAGCCCGGTCGCCTGCGCATCGGCGACCACGAGATGCACCTGCGCATGCCGGACACCGAGCGGGTGCGGTTCTTGAAGTGACTGCGGTGGATCGGAACGGCTGCGGCGTAGGGTGGGCACTCTTGCCCGTTCGGCTTTGGCGTTGAAGAGCGGATGGGCAAGAGTGCCCATCCTACAGGCCGCGTTCGAGTGCCATTCAAATGGACTCACCCGCGACCACCCGACGAACCAAGCACCTCCGCATAGACCTCGCGGATGCGTTGCGTCATGAACTGGTGGCGGAACTGTTCGCGGAAGCGGGCGCGGCCGGTCGCGCCGAGACGGAGCCTGAGCGCGGGATCGGTCGCGAGTTCACAAAGGGCGTTGGACAACTTGGCGATCGACTGCGAAGGGAGCAGGTAGCCAGTCTCGTTGGGGATGACGACCTCTTTCGCGCCGTCGGTGTCGTAGCTGACGACCGGCTTCCCCGCGATCAAGCCTTGCGGCAGGACGCGTGCGAGTCCTTCCCAGACACTCGTATGAACAACGATGTCCATCGCGTGAACCAACTCGGCGACCTGGCTCGGCGGGACGAGGCCCGCGAACACGAAGTGGTCTCGGAGGCCGTTCGCGGTCAGTTCCGCTTCAAACTGCTGACGCAAACTGCCGTCGCCGACAAACAGGAAGCGGACGTTCGGGCATCGTTCGATGACCGCCCTCGCAGCGCGGAGGACGAACTCGTGACCCTTGAGGGGAAACAGTCGGCCCACCTTGCCGATCACGATCTGGTCGGGCAGCAGTCCCAACTCGCGACGAACTTCTTCGGGCGGTCGAGGCGGTGTGAGAAACGGCTCGACATCGAAGCCGCTGTACACCGTCACGAACTTCTCGCGCGGAGCGACTCGCGCCGCGACGTACTGGTCGGTCATCGCGTCACAGACCGAGATGAACTTGTCGGTGAATTTGGCCGCCCAGCGTTCGAGCGACTGATACGTCCGATGTGCCAGCCAACTCTGTCCGTAATGAAACGCCGCGCCGTGGATCGTGTGAACGCACGGCAGCCGCAGCTTCCCCGCGACCGCGCGCCCGATGATCCCTGCCTTCGACGAATGCGTGTGCAGCAAGTCCGGCTTGATCTCACGCAGCATCCGGATCAGTTCGCGATACGTCCGCCAGTCGTGCCACGGATGAATGGCCCGCCGTGACGAGTCGATGATCCGCAGATCAAACCCTGCCCTCCGCGCACGCTCTTCCAACGACCCCTCCGGCCCGACTCCCGG
>CAMAYU010000086.1 GCA_945862235.1 Schlesneria paludicola DSM 18645 | reverse complement strand
GACACGATGCCGAGCATCACCGCGAACGCGACAGGAACTGCGGGACTCCGGTGAAACCGCCCGCCCGCCACAGGCCGCGCCAGCGGCTCGAAGACATGCAGCACGATGGCCCTCGTGGTTGAGTTCGGTTGTCATAGAACTTGTCCAACGCCAACCCGAAGCGTGAGCGAGGACGAGAGTCGAGCGACATCCGTCCTCGCTCACGCTTCGGGTTGGTGTTGTTCTCCGGAATCGGCAAATTCACAGCACCTTGATGACGACTGCCGTGACATCGTCTTTTTGCGGGGCACCTTTTGCGAACCGTCGCACGTCCTGACAGAGCCTTTCCAGAATTTCTTCGGCCGAGCGGTGGCGGTGTTGTCGCACGCATTGCATCGTCCGGTCCCAACCGTACAGCTCGGTCTGCTCCGCTTCGTTCGGAGGCGAGATTTGTTCCATGATGCCGTCGGTGGCCAAGACGATCATGTCGCCCGAGTGCAGTTGAATCTCGGAGGCGGTGGGGTACGGACTCCCTTCAAAGATGCCGAGGACCGTGCCGGTGCTATCCAGTCGCGTGACCTTATCCGATCGGAAGAGGATGTTGGCCTGATGCCCCGCCGAGGTGTAAACCATCGACCGACGTTCCGAGTCGAGCCGCACGGCGAACAGGGTTACGAACATCCCTTCGGGGAGATCGCTCTCCAACACTTGGTTTAGTCGCTTGAGTGCCTCACCGATGTCGGTCTCGTAGTGCAGGATCGTGCGCAGCGACGCGCGGGTCTCCACCATTTCGAGAGCCGGGCCGAGGCCGTGTCCGCTGACATCGCCGACCACGATGACCAATCCCCCGTCGCGAGTCGGAATGTAATCGTAGTAGTCACCGCTGGTGAGACTGGCCGGGTGAGTGATCCCGCAAATCTCGAAGCCCTTCAGTCGGGGATCGGACTTGGGATAGAGAGCCTGCTGAACGGCGCGGGCGGCCAGCAATTCTTGCTCCGTGCGGAGTCGCTCGATGCGGTCGGAGACATCTCGAAAGGCGATGACCGCACCGACCGTGCGATCTCCGTCCCGCTTCGGACTCAGCACGTATTCGACAGGTATGTACGTTCCGTCTTTGCGACGGAAGACGGTGTCGGTCACTTGGCACGCCGCGCCGCCATTTAAGACCGCTTCGACCGGACACGGCTGCGCCGACTTGCGCCGCTCCACGACAAACTGCGTGCGACACTTCCCTTTCAACTCGTCAGCGGCGTAGCCCAGCAATCGGCCACCCGCCGGATTGAGGAACATGATCCGGCCCTCAGGGTCGAGACCACAAACGCCATCGCCGACCGATTCGAGAATCACTTCGTAGTGCCGGTGCAACGACTCCATCTCGCGCTGCGTCTGCCGGCTCTCGGTGATGTCAGTTGAGATTCCCGCAACGGCAAATACTTTCCCCGTGTTGTCGAGCAGCGGGAACTTCACTGACAGGTATGTGTGCGGACCATCGCGATGCGGCGCGACTTCTTCGCACTTCATCGACTCACCCGTTTTCGCCACGACTTCATCGTTCTGGCGAAACTCATCTGCGAGCACCGGCGAAAAAAGGTCGTAATCGTTGCGGCCGACCATCGCCTCGCACGTGACATCAAACAGCTCTTCAAACTGCCGGTTGACGAACAAATAGCAGTAGGAGAGATCTTTAACGTAGATCACTGCTGACGTGTGCTCGACGATCTCGCGAGCCAACTCATCCCACATGTGATTCGGTAAATGTGAGTGATTTGTGTGGCGCATGATCTCAGTGGCTCTGAGACGCATCCGTGCATCAAGTGAATTGAACGCTGGCAACGGCGGCGAGTATATCGGCGAAACGCGATGCTACAACCCGCAATCGCGGGCGTTTCGCTACGCCGCAATCGCTGGTGTCAGCGAATTGCGCCACGTACCAGCGGTGCGCAGGCGCCTCGAATGTTCAGTACGAGGGGCACGCAGGAGGGCTTGGGGGAGAAATTCGCTTTTACGGGAGGCGTTAATACGTTGGTCAACGTGTGGACGGAATCCCCGGGCCTACCGCGCTGATCTAATCAGACTGTAAGCCGTGTCAGGCTGCGCGGCGGTAGGGCTGTTCGTCCTCGTGGTCCGTCCCCGTTTCGGGGGGCGTGTCGTGACCGTAGCCATACCCGTACCCGTAACCATACCCGTAGCCGTAGTCCGAGTTCGATGAGACCTCAACGTGGTTGGCGACGAGTCCGATCACTTTGACACCGGACGCGCGGAACGAGTCGATCGCGCGGGTGACCATCTTGCGGCGGTTCTTGTCGGGCCGCACGACCACGATCGCACCATCAACGATCCGACCGATGATCGAGGGATCGGTGACTGCGAGAACCGGCGGAGCGTCGATCAAAATCTGGTCGTAGATCTGCTCAGCCCACGCGATGATGTCGCTGAATCGTTCGCTGGAGAGCAGCTCCGAGGGGTTGGCTGGACGTGGTCCGGATGGCATGAAATCGAGGCCCTCGACACCGAGATGGAAGACGTTTTCGAGGCACCGTTCGGCGATGTCGATGTCGAGCTTCTTGTCGTTCAGAACCTGAGCCAAACCGCGCGGACCTTTGAGGTCGAGCAATTGCGTCATGCCGGGGCGACGCAAGTCAGCGTCGATCAGCAGTGTCTTCTTGCCTGCTTGAGCGAACGCAACGGCGAGATTGGCCAGCGTCGTTGTCTTGCCGTCGCCCGGCTCGGTACTCGTCACGACCAGCCGCTGCGTGGCCTCATTCGAGAACGTGATGAAATTGCGCAGACTGCGGAACGACTCGGACTCAACGCTGTTCGGCTGCATGTGTGTGACGATCAACTCCATGCCCGTTCCCTCCATCGGCTCCATTTTGCGGATCATCGCGAGCATCGGCAGACCAAGCTGCCATTGCAGTTCATCCGGCGAACGGAAGCGGTCGTCGAGGGCATCCAAGACGTAGATCAAGCCGAGTCCAAGCGCCATTCCCAAGAAAAGACTTAGCAGGACCGTCGTCGAAATCTTGGGCGAGATTTTTGAAAGATTGACCCGCGGCTCGCTGACCACTTTGATCTTCAGTCCCGAGTTGGAACCCATGTCGATCTTCTTCATTTGGTCGAGCACAAGGTCGTAGAAGTTCCTCATCCGGCGCAGATCGAGATCCACAATCTCCATCTTGGCCATGTCGTTGTTCATGTTCATGGCTGCGGCACGTTCGCGATCAAACTCGGCGCGAATGGCGGCTTCGTGAGCGGCCGATTGCGACAGGCGTTGTTGGGCCATTTGCCAAATTCGCGGTCCCAGCTCCCGATCCCGCAGGTCTTTCATCGAAGCGGCTGTGACCTGTGACCGTTCGGAGACCCACAACTCAGTGGCTCGAATGCGGCTCTCCAACTGCTGAATCTGCGGGTGGTTTTGTCCGTAGGTCACCTGCCGCTTTTTTAGCTCGGCCCGATCCGATAACAACTGCTCTTCCAACCGGGCACGCGAGTAATTGTCCGTCGAACCGATCCCCATCGAGTTCAGCAGCAACTCACGCGAGACATCCCCCGCCGCCTGTTGCACGAACTGAGCGATGTCGCTGCCGGTGCGCAAGGCTTCGTCGAGTGCGTTCAGAAACGCGCGGGCTTCCAGTGTTTTTTTCTGGGCCTCAACCAAGGCGTCGTTCAGCTTGATTGTCCGCTCGATCACGACGTTCGTGTTCTTGTCGTTCCCCTGGAGCAGCACACCCGAACTGCGTTTGAGCGCTAACAGTTCGTCCTCTTTATCAGCCAGCTTTCGTTCGAGATCGCCCTTCTCCTTAGTGAGCAGGACCAGCGTTTCGTTGGAGCTGCTGAGGTGCGTCTGCTTCATGAATTCGAGATACGAACTGACAATGGCATTCACTACGACGACCGCCGATTGCGGACTTTTGGAAACGTAGCGGATGTTCAGCACGTTGGTCATGCGGGTGTATGAGACGCTGATCCCCGACCGCAGGACGTTTGCGCAAACGGATTTCGGCAGACCCTGAATGTCGATCCGGTGTTTGGACGGCAGTTTTTTGATGGCCCCTTCCAGAACGGCATCGCTGGTCAGGATTTTCTGGTACGTCGGCATCACGTCCTGGATGGCGCGCTGCTCCGAATTGTTCTTCCCTTCCAGGACGCTGCCTTCGGTTTTGAGAATCAGAATCTCGGCCGACGAGTCGTACTTGCGAGTCGCAGTGTAATACTGAAGTCCACCGAGCGTCCCACCAACAAAAATGCAGAAGAACAGCAGAACGATCCGGTGACGAACGACCTGCAGGAAGCGCGCGACCTCAACGAGCGGACTGCTTGTCCGAGCGTTGTCTGGCATCGAAGTCGTGTTGTCCAAACTCATGGTGATCCCACGGAGGGCGGATGAAATGCCGTCGTTAATCGTCTCAATTACTTGCCAGTCGGAGCCTGTCAGCCGACCTTCTCAACCCGTCGGACTCGTGTTCATGGAACGAGCCGGATCAGAACCCGGGCAACGGCAGTGAAGCCCCGATTCCAAAGCGGATGACGTTGAGAGCTTCCATCACAACGGTGGCCGGCGTTTGTTCGGCGCTGACCACATCGCCGGGAGCCAGACGAAGGTTGGCGGCTGAATTGCGCTTCGCCTGACGGAGGCTTACTTGAATCACCGCGGTTTCAGTCGAGTTGGCTTTGCGACGAATCACGAAAACCTTGTCGGCCACGGGAGTAGTCATGCCTCCTGCCAGAGCAATGGCATCGGTGACACGTACATCTTCGGCGATCGGGAATTCGTAGCGATCCGGCTTCCGGACCAAGCCCATCACATGCAGCGGTTCGGGGTCGCGTTTTTCGACGTTGATGACGGTGCCGTCGGGAATGGAGTAGGACTCGGTCCCCGACTTGATCGCGGAAACGAGATCAACCCGCATGGACTGGAAGCCGCTGCCGATCACGGCTCCCGTCGAGGAGATCTCAGAGGAACCGTCATTGAGCCCGACGGTATTGATGTCTGACTGGCCATCAGCGGCAATGCGATCGGAGCGTGTTTCTCCGGGTACAACCGGTTTGCGAATCTCAATATTCGTACCGGCATCCTTGGCCAAATTGCCCGCAGCGACAATCGCTGCCAACAAGTCGCTGCGACCGCGAGGCAATTCGTAAGTACCGGGTTCCTGTACCGCACCGGTCACCGTCACCCGATTCATCCGTTGCCGCTTCATCGTCACGGTGACGTTCGGGTTGCGATACAACTGCCGGTCGATACAGGCCAACACGATGGCCGCTTCGGCCGCTTCCGTTTCGAGTCCTGCCAGCCTGATCTGACCGATCTCCGGCAGGGTGGCCACGCCAGCATCGTTGACGCGCACCGGAATCTTGACCACGTCCTTCTCGTCCAAACCTGCTGCAATTGAGACCTCGACCACATCGCCGCGATCGATCACGTCGCTATTGGCTGAGGCACGCGCCAGCCGGGTGAGATCGAGCGTCTGGGCGTTCTCTCGCTTGGCCGCCAGCAACTCGGGTGGCATGTCGCGGAACGAGTACTTGTCGCCGCCTGTGGATTGGCAACCGGTCACAAACGCGACTACCAGTAGCCCAAAGCACGTCGTCCAAAGGCCGACAGACGAATGACTCGGAGACCGTTGTCCGGCTCGCGAAATTGGAATTGTGATTGGGTGATTCGCCATCGGGTGCTCGTTGATCCTGGTGGCAAGAACTCTGTCGGGAGCAATCCTTTTTGTGGCAGGCAGGCATAACGCCACGCCTCCCCTCCGGCATTGTCCACCGGTTCGTGGCGGGTTGTAGGAGAAGGTTTTCAAAGGGTCAATATGGATGTCGGATGTGAGATTTTGTCGAGTGCGGTCGCCTGAACAGGCAACAAATGATCCAGTGACGTATAAACCGCCCAGCCCAAATTTGAACCATCACGATCTCCCACCGCCTGTCGCCGCGCAAGCGACATGCGGACACCGCCCGTCGTCCCTCTGAAAGTGGTCTGCATGATTGATGTCAAAAACGTCACCAAGGTCCATCGACGTGGTTCATTGGAAGTCCAGGCGTTACGCGGTGTGACCTGCCAGATTCCGACCGGTTCGTTCGCGTTCATCCTCGGCCCATCGGGGAGCGGCAAGAGTACGCTGCTGTACTTGCTCGGTGCGTTGGACGAGCCTTCCGCCGGGACGATCGAAGTCAACGGCCGGTGTCTCGGTGCGATGACGACGCGCGAGCGGGACCAGTTCCGTCGCGAGGAAGCGGGCTTCATCTTTCAGAGCTTCAATTTGCTCTCCAATCTTTCGGCAATCGACAACGTCCTGGTCCCGTTCCTGCCGCGCGGCGTTTCCTCAGCGCAGCGCAACGAGGCCGCGAAACTGCTCGAACGGTTGGGGCTTGGCGACCGCGCTCATCACCGACCGAACCAACTCTCCGGCGGCGAACAGCAACGGGTCGCGATCGCCCGCGCGCTCCTCAAGAAACCGAAGCTCGTCTTGGCCGATGAGCCGACGGGAGAACTTGACAGCGAGAACAGCGCCGCGATCCTCGCCGCGTTGAGATCACTTTGCCGTGAGCAAGGCTCGACCGTCGTCGTGGTCACGCACGAACCGGAACACATCCAACCGACCGACTGCGTCATCCGCATCCGCGACGGCCGAGCGATCGAATGTCCCGCAGGCGGGTGAGGATGGCACGTTTCGTACGCACCTTTTTCAACAGGCGGTGAAACGAGCGCTGCTTGTGGCAGTGAGGCCACGATATGGCTGAACAGCCTGTTGAAAATACCCATAGGGTGGGACAGCTCGCTTCGAGCGACGGTCCACCATCAGAAGTCGCTGTATTTGATGGTGGACCGGCGCGGCGAAGCGCCACTGGTCCCACCCGACGTCCGCTTTTCAGCGGGCAGCTAACGTTCGCGCCAGAGAACGTCGTCGGTGATCTCCAACTGGCGTTGGATCTCGGCGATCTCGGCGCGGAAGCGTTTGGCGTCGAGCGGGTAGCCCTGAGTCGGCTTGATGCCAGGGATGTGTTCGCGCCAGTAGGCGTTGAATTGGTGCATGGCCAACTCGCGCAGATACTTCGCTGTCATTGAGGCGAGTGCGACCGGGCCGTGTTCTTCGGCGCGAGGCTGAAACCGCAGCTCGCCCTTCCCGACCCGATACGTACTTCGTTCGGCTCCCTCTTCGACGGTGATGACGTTCGCGCCGTCGAACGCTTCCGACAAGAGCGGCTTGTACCGGTTGCGACCTCCATGTTTGTCGGCCACGACGAGCGCTTCGACTCCACCATCGGGATGCCAGATGCCTCGCAGCAGGTTCATGGCGATGTGCGATGTCGCTGCCGCCTTGTTGTCGTACTGACGCACTAGCCGATTGAAGCGGTTCGGTTCGACCACATCTGCGCGAATGGCGATGAGCCGCGCGCCAACTCGTTCACACGCAAGTCGCCACGGTTCGACGAGACTCTCGTCACTCGACGCGACCGGCAGCGCGAGACTGTTCGCGTTGTACCACGGCGGCTCATCAACAGCGTCTCGGTGTAGCGGCTCGCTCAACCCAGCTCGCGCGGCCACGAGTTCCTCGGCGTCGAATAGCGACCGTTCCACCCGAGCACTTCGCGAGGTCTCGGCTTTGTCCCCTCGCCCCGGCTTTGCGGGGAGAGGGCTAGCAGCCCGTTGGAAAACGTGGGGCACGTTTCCAACATGCCCGAAATCAACAGGGTTCGAGCACGATGAAATCGTGCTCCACGTGTTTTTCAACAGACTGCTAGGGTGAGAAGTGCTTTCGTCGCGCCATGACGCATCCTGACTGAGCCGGTTCAAACTCCCTTCAGAGCCGACATCAAGAGCAGGGGCCGTTCGTTCATCCGCCCCCCTCACCCCAGCCTTCTCCCCCTCAAGGCGGGTGGCGAGGGGACCAGAGAGCGCCGCTGAACCAGAGATCGCCGCACAGAGGTCTCGAAACGTGACCGCCTGCATGTCGCACAACCGCAGCGCCGACCAGACCCCTCGTTCCAGCGCCCCGATCCCGCGTCCCGGTTGAAAGACCTGCTTCGAGTCGGCGACATGCAGCCGAGGATCACACGAACTCGGCGACCGAGTGAGTATCGTTTTAAAGGCCGCCCAAAAATCGAAGCCACTCACCTGCGACGGCACATCCCACACCGTGGCAGCCACCACGAACGGGCCGAGGTTTGGCCCGAGGCCCGCTTCGTCCATACCGATCAACAGAGCCACACGATGTTCCTCATGTCAGATGCAATCACCGCGTCTGGAACGTCCGTGGCTTGCCGTCTGCGCCGACTTGGACGGTGTAGCTGGCTCCGTCTTTGGCGACGGAGGCTTTGATCCAGACCCCTTTGCAGTTGGCGGTTTCAACGGAGTTGGCAATGTTTTCGGCGGGAGCCTGTGCGTGGTCGGCCAGCTCGACGTTGCGATGGAGCTGGTACATGGCCTGAAGCGATTTGACCTGCTTCAGTGTGGCGATGGTTTCGGGGGCGGCACCCTTCATCGGGCCGTTGCAACTGACGACGACGTGGGGATCGATCGCGAGAACCATCACCGGGTTGTTGCTGTCTTGGCGTCCGTGATGCGTCGCCATGAAGAGGTCGATCTGACCGATCGGGTTGTTCGGAGTCATTAGTTTGGCTTCGGTATTCCAAGTCAGATCGCCGCAGGTCAGGAACCGGAACTTACCGAACGTGAAGAGCAGACTGACGCTCTTCGCGTTGTCGCTCGGGTCATCCGCTTGAGGCTTGTGCTGCGAGGCGAACGGGTTGGCGGGACCATCGTTCGGGATGACTTCGCCACTCGCGGTGATGACCTTGATGCCCAGCGGTTGTGAGGGAGTCTCCAGCGTGTGTGAGACGCCGGCGGTGAGTGGCTTGCTTTGGTTTTGAGTCGCCGCGCGGTAGAGGGCGATCCGTTCGCCGAACTTGTTGTCTTCGGCGAGCGACTCAGGAATGCCTCGGTCCCAGAAGTTCTTGATCTTGATCTTGTCAGCCAGTGCCGCGTGATTGCCGAAGTGATCCAGATGCCAGTGCGACACGGCGGCATGATCGAGATGATCGAGCTTCGCGACGTTCTTGATGACATCGAGAATGCGGTCGCGGTCACGACCGCCGTTGTCGGGATAGCCCGAGTCGATGAGCAAGGACTCACCCGCCGGAGTGACGAGTAACGTCGCGGCTCCCCCTTCGACATCAATGAAGTAGATGTCGAGCCGCCCGTCGCTCGCACCGGCGACGACGGAAGACGACGCCAGCAAACAGAGACCGACCGTCAGCAATGCACGAAACATGGATGAACCTCCCGAGGTGTGACGACAGAACCGCCGGGAAGATACCGAGCCGCACGAAGCGGCTCCATCGTGACCACACCAACCCGCAGCGTGAGCAAGGACGAAGCGTCAGGCTCGGCCCATCAATCACCATCGTGATTTGTCGGTTTCGTTTTGGTGAGCCGGGTGCCGTAAGGCCCCGGATTCTTTGGCAATCAGTCCGGGGTCTTACGGCACCCGGCTCGCTAAATTCCGGCAGTTGTTGATGCGTCAGCCCTTAGCGAGGCTTGTTCGATCCGAGTCACTTCCAGAAACATGTCACTTGAACCGCTCGTCCTTGCTCACGCTGCGGGCTGGTGTGACGAAATGATCTCACGCGCGGTTGATGAGGAACGTGGCCGCTTCGTGGAGGAACGGCCGGACGACTGCGGTGACTTCCATGGGGAAGCCCGCTTCCAACAGCGCTGCGTCCATGAGTGAGACCCAGCGATCGCGGGCGGCCGGTGTGATCGAGAACGGGGCGTGACGCATCCTCAGCGCCGGGTTGCCTCGCTCGTGGAGGTACGTGTCTGGGCCGCCGAACCGGTAGATCAGGAAGTCGCCGAGTCGCCGTTCGGCAGCCGGTAACTCGGCAACGGGATACATCGGCGCGAGGAGGTCATCGCCAGGGACGCGACGATAGAAGGCGTGTACCAACTGTCGCAGCCCCGTTTCACCGACGGCGTCGAAGACAGTGGTTGGATTGGACGAACCGGATTCTGGAGAGGACACGCGGCGGTCACTCCTGCGCAGAGGGAGCGGGTGAAGGTGCTGCTGGAGAAGTGACGTTGGCCATCGGCTCGGGCTTGTCGGTGATCGCCACGGCGGCCCGATCTGCTCGCAGGCGACCTTCACTGAGAAACCGCAACGTCTGGTCGATCGCATCGAGGTTGCGGAGGATCGAGGTATGGGGCGCGTGTACGGTCGAGAAGTCTGCCGCGCCGACGAGCCGCGTGCTGGCCACCGTCACGGTCCCATCATCATCACCGGGGATGAGCGGGTTCCAACCGGCGGGGTTGTTTCGGGCACCAGCAATGATCGCGAACTCGCACTTGGGGACCGGCAGCGATGGAATCAGTCCCTTGGCGTCGGTGACGAGTTGTCTGCCTCCGGGTCCGGCCGCCGCTCGAACCAAAAAAATCTGGTGAACGAGGTCCGCCAGTTCGGCACCGTGGTTGGGAGTCGCCAGCATCACGACGCGGTGCAAGCGGGGATCGTGATGCTCGGCAAAGTACGCTCGCGAGACGAGCCCCCCCATGCTGTGAGCCACGATCGATAGTTCTTCGATTCCTGCGAGTGACTCGATCGTCTGATGGAGGTATTCGGCCGCATCGGGAATGCTGACTTGAGTACTCGGATAGTCGAATTGAAACGGGATGTAGCCCGCCTCTTTGAGCGTTTCGGCCATCGCATTCATGCACTTCGACGAACGCAAAATGCCGTGAACGAGGACGACGCCACGCCCGGACATCGGCGGCAACTTGCGATCGCCTTTGATCTGATCGAGCTTCTCACGGCACTGTTCGAGCGTTCCCGAGGCGTGTCGGTTGTCGTGTTCGTCCAACAGTCGGTAATGCTTCGTGAAGACGTTCTGCTGGATGTGCCAACCGTGGAAGAAGACCACGTCACCCCAAAACTGTCCGCCACCCAACGTCTTCATCGAAAGCTCATCCTCCACAGTCCGCTGGATCGCACTCGCCAGCGACACCTCAGGCTTCTCCTGTGCGATCACCGGCGCGATCAGCCCACCGACAATTGCCATCACACAGAACCATCTCATCGTGAAACTCTCCAGATCGGCGAGGCGAACCTCGCGGCAGTCGCAGCAAGGCGGCGATTCTCCTGAAAGAACCTGCTGTCGGGAAGCCCGGTTTGCGGCGCCCGACAAAAGTCGCCTTCACCGCTCCGCGTGAAGTGAGCTGAATGGTCAACGACACCATTTTCTCAAGCTTTAGGGGCGCTGGTGACTCGGCGTCCTTCACGCGGAGCGATGAAGGCGGCTTTTGCGGCATGGCTCCGTTACGTCACGCTTTCGCCAGTGAAACCGCGAGAACCCTTCCTTCAACCGTTCCCGACTTCATCATTTTGTGCCCCATCGTTCTGTGAATGCGCCGGACAAAATGATGAGGCACAAAATGATGAGAGCGGCGGGAGAAAGCAAACTGCCCCGGACGCGAGGGCGTTCGGGGCAGCCGTGTTGGCGGCAGATGTCATCAGCGAAGACGGACGGGCAAGAGTGCCCTTCCTACGGAGCTAGCTGAGGGCAATCGTGACGGTCTTCGTTTCGGTGTAATGCTCGAGTGCCGCTTCGCCGTTTTCGCGGCCTTGGCCGGACATCTTGAAGCCACCGAAGGGCGTCGTGACATCGACGATGTGGTAGCAGTTGACCCACACCGTTCCCGCCTTCACGTTCTTCGCGTACCAGTGAGCCTTGTCGATGTTCTTCGTCCAGACGGCGGCAGCCAGACCGTACTGCGTGGTGTTGGCTCGCTCGATCATGTCGTCGGCATCTTTGAACGAGAGCACGCTGACCACGGGGCCGAAGATTTCGTCCTTGGCGATGGCCATGTCGTCCGTCACGTTGTCGAAGATGGTCGGTTCGACGAAGAAGCCCTTGTCGCCGACGCGCTTGCCACCCGCGACCAGCTTCGCTCCCTGCTGCTGCCCGAGTTCAACGTAACCGAGAATTTTGTCCAATTGTTCCTGCGAGACCTGCGGTCCCTGTTCGGTCTTCTCGTCGAGCTGATTTCCGACGCGACGCTGACCGGCCTTCTCGGCCAAGCGCGAGACGAACTCGTCTTTGATCTTCTCTTCGATGAACAGGCGACTGCCCGCCGTGCAGCATTGACCACCGTGGAAGTAGATCGCATGGAAGGCACCGGCGACCGCTTGGTCCATGTCGCAGTCGGCGAAGACGACGTTGGGGCTTTTGCCGCCGAGTTCAAACGTCGTTCGCTTGAGCGTATCGGCGGCGCGCTTCGTGATGAGCTTGGCCGTATCGACGTGTCCGGTGAAGGCGATCTTGTCGATGTCGGGGTGAGTCACCATCGCGTCGCCGGTCGTCTCGCCCATGCCGTTCAGCAGGTTGATGACGCCCGGTGGGAAGCCCGCTTCTTGAACCAACTCGCACACGCGCAGCACCGACAACGGTGTCTGCTCGGCCGCTTTCATGACGATCGTGTTGCCGCACGCGAGGGCTGGGCCCCACTTCCACGCCGCCATCAGCAACGGGAAGTTCCACGGAATGATCTGTCCGACAACGCCGACCGGCTGACGGAGCGTGTAGGACAGGAAGCTGCCTCGCACGGGAACGGTCTTCCCTTCGATCTTGTCGGCCCAACCGGCGTAGTACCGCAGGCCATTCAGCATCCCGCCGACATCGCCGCGCGAATCGGTGATCGTTTTGCCGCAGTTGAGTGCTTCCAGCCGAGCCAACTCTTCCGAATTCGCTTCGATCAGATCGGCCAGTTTGAACATCAGCTTGCCGCGATCACAGGCATCCATCTTGCCCCACGCTCCCTTTTCGAGAGCCTTGCGGGCCGACTTCACAGCGCGATCCACGTCTTCCTTGGTCGCATGAGCCACCTTGGCGATGGTTTCACCGGTGGCGGGGTTGTAGGTATCGAAGGTCGCTCCGTCCGAGGAGTTGGTCCATTCGCCATTGATGAACAACTTCGTGTTGCCCGAAAACTTGGTCGCGGTCGGTGGGGAGGCAAGAGCGGCAGACATGCGGTTTCTCCAAAGGGGATCGACAAACGGCGGGCACAAACAACGGCAGCCCGAGCGGGCGGCAGGATACAAACAAACGAGCCGCATCTGAATGGATGCGGCTCGTGCGAGTCAGCAGGATTCAAAGTCGGTTCGGCTGGCTTCTCTTGTCCCCTCGCCCCAGCTTTGTGGGGAGAGGGTTAGGGTGAGGGGTCTTCGCTTTAACTTTGATCTCGTCCTGAACGACGCCAAAACTCGTCAGCAGGCCGGATCAGTTCTCAGCCCAGTTGTTCACGTCGTCGCCGGCTCCTTCTTCGTTTTGCTTGTTGGGACCGGACGACCAGATCTTCGGCTTGATGGAAGCATTGGAATATTCGTAGTAGAGCGGCTGGCCCCAGCTATCTTTGGGCTGCTTTTCCAAGTAGGCACTCGTCGGCTTGCCCGACGAATCCTGGCCGGGATTCACCAGCAGGTTGAGGACTTCTTCGCGTGCCACTTGGGGATACTCGCCGTCGTGATCGACCGCGTATTGCTTGCACGCGTTCTCCATCACACCAATCGAGACGCGCGTACTCTTGATGAGGGCCGCCTTTTGCGAACCGATCAAGTTTGGCAACACCATCGCGGCGATCACTCCGAGGATCGCCAGCACGAGCAACACTTCGACCAGCGTGAAGCCGCTGCGGCGAGTGATCGCGCGGTTGGAAACGAGGCGGGAGCCAGCATTCTTGTGGCTTGGGTTCATTGAGGCAGGCAGGTGGGTCATGGCGGAAACTCTCCATTCATCAAACAGTGGGACAGGATGTGGATCGCGCGGGACACGGGTCGCTGCGCGGGTCTGGCGGGATTTTTGAGACTCAATTTGTGGCTGTCACAACGCGGGGTCGATTGTAGCCGCCGTCCTGATGCAGATGAACCGCACTGGACGACTCACACCAACCCGCCGCGTGAGCAAGGAGTTCTCGCAGGTTCTCCAGATGTCCTCGCTCAAGCGGCCGGTGGGTGTTGAAAGCAGCTCTACTCTTCATCGGCCGCAATAGTTGCAGAACGACCTGAATTCAAACTTGATCTGGCGGCGTGAAAAGCGGGAGGCCACCTCACATCACCGACGAGCTGTTAAAGATCGGCAGCATCAGTGCAATCAGCACGAACAGAATCACACCGGCCATGATGACCAGCATCAGTGGTTCGAGCAGTCGCACCACCAGATCGAGTTGGCGGTTCGTCTGCCGTTCCATTTTGTCGGCGATGGTGACGAGCACCTGCTCCAGATTGTTGGCCTCTTCACCGACCGCGATCATTTCGATGACATCCAATGGGAACTGGTTGCACTGACCGAGTGGCTGAGCGAGCGAGCGGCCGGCTGAGACTTGATCGGCCGCCGTGGCAATCGCTTCGCTGAGGATGCGATTGCCGGTGGCGTCCTTCGCGATTCTCAGCGAGTTCAAAATGGGAACGCCGTTGTGGAGCAGCGTGCCGAGCACGCGACAGAACCGCGCGATGGCGAGACTGCGGACGACCCGACCGATGCCAAACAGATTGAGGCGGAACTCATCGAACCGCCGCTTCCCCGCGTCGTTCGAGAAATATTTTTGTGCGGCGATGAAGGCACTCGGCAGCGCGAACAGGCCGATCCAGCCGTATTGCTGCATGAAGCTGCTCATGGTGAGCAGTGCCGTCGTCGCCCACGGTAACGTCCCGTCTTCTCGCATCTTCTCAAACAATGGCTCGAACTTGGGCACGAAGAAGATCAGCATCGCGACCAGCACCAGCGAACCGATCACGACGAGAAACGCCGGATACGCCATCGCTCCAATCACGCGGCCCTTCAGTTCTTCCTGATGCTCGGTGAACGTGGCGATGCGCTGAAGCGTGTCTTCCAGAAAGCTCCCCTCTTCCCCCGCGCGGACCATGCTGATCGTCAGCTCATTGAAGACGGTCGGATGCTGACGGAGTGCTTCGGCCAGCCGCGTGCCGTCGGCCACTTGGTCTCGCACCTCTTGCAGCACCCCCTTCAGCGTGACGTGGCGCGTCTGTTTGATGAGCAGGTCGAGTGACCTCAACAGCGGCACGCCGGCTCGCAACAGGTCGGCAAGCTGCGTGTAGAAGACGCACAGGATGCGTGCCGGGACGCGGCGGCGCTTGTTGGCCTGATGCGCCGCCGAGGCCTGAGCCATCGTGATCTTCATCGGGAACAGACTGCGCGCCGTCAGTTGTCCGAGCGCCTCGCGCTCATTGGCCGCTGTCAGCGTCCCTTCGGTCTGTTTCCCGGAAAGCTCACGGGCGATGTAGCGAAAGTCAGGCATGGGTGAAGCGATTAGCGGTTAGCGATTTGCCAAAGGCGGGAGACTACACGACATCGCCAATCGAAGGGAGCAGACTTTGGGAAGATTTCAGCGGTCGTTCACGCGACCCAACGAATCGAGACCGCCAAGCCTTCCGCGCACACCTGCTGCGTTTTCCCCGTGTCCTCCCGTGTTCCCCGTGGTTGCTACTGGCTGCACACGGAAGAACCACGGGGAACACGGGTGGGCACGGGGAAGAATGAAATTCTTGCGGATCAAGGGACACACTCGGATCGTACCGTCGTTGGATTGCGGCTGAACGAGGTGAAACCGCACCGTGTTCTTTCCTGTTGCTCGCTTTATCATCCCGCCGACAAGTTTCTTTCACCGCCAAACGTTTCGTCGGAAGATCGCCATGACTCACGACACCCACGCTCTCAGCCCGATGATCCCGCCCATCGTCTCCCGCCGCGACATGCTGCAACGCTGTGGCATGGGTTTCGGGATGGTCGGCCTTGCAGGACTGTTGGCAGACGACGGAAGGCTGATCGCGCAGGAGGCGGGTTCGCAGCCCGATCCCTCGGCACCGAAGAAGGCTCACTTTCAGGGGCGAGCCAAGCACGTGGTCCATCTGTTCATGAACGGTGGGCCATCGCAGGTCGATACGTTTGACCCGAAGCCGAAACTCGACGAGTACCACGGGAAGCCGCTGCCGTCCTCGAACCTGCGGACGGAACGGAAGACCGGCGCGGCGATGCGGTCTCCGTTCAAGTTCGCCAAATACGGACAGAGCGGCATCGAGGTGAGCGAGATCTTCGCCAAGACCGCTGCCCACATCGACGACATCGCCGTGATCCGGTCGATGCACGCCGAGGTCCCCAATCACGAACCGTCTTTAATGCTGATGAACTGCGGCGACGGACGGCTTTCGCGCCCGAGCTTTGGGGCGTGGGTGAACTATGGACTCGGGACCGAGAATCGAAACCTCCCCGGCTTCATCGTGATGTGTCCCGGCGGTTATCCGATCGTCGCGACGCAGAACTGGCGATCGTCGTTCCTCCCCGGTGCCTGTCAGGGGACGTACCTCGACAGCAATCACACCGACATCGACAAGCTGATCGCCAACATCCGCAACACGAAGCTGACTCTCGAAGAACAACGTCGCCAACTCGACCTCGTTAAAAGGTTGAACGAACTCCACGCGGAACAGCGTCAGCACGCGCCGCTGCTCGAAGCGCGGATTCAATCGTTCGAGCTGGCCTATCGGATGCAGAGCGAGGCGGCCGAAGCGTTCGATCTCAACCGTGAACCGCAACACATTCGCGAGATGTACGGCAACGGGACGCACGGTCGGCAGTTGCTCATCACGCGGCGGCTGATCGAACGCGGAGTCCGCTTCATTCAGATCTGGAGCGGAGCGGGACAGCCTTGGGACAACCATGACGGTCTGCAAGCGCAGCATCTCAAACTGGCGACCGACTGGGACGGCCCGATCGCCGCGTTTCTGACCGACCTCAAACAACGCGGTCTGTTCGACGAGACTCTGATCCTGTGGGGCGGTGAGTTCGGCCGCACGCCGGTCGCCGAACTACCGGGGCTGAGCGGCCGCGATCACAATCACTACGGCTTCTCGTGCTGGCTGGCGGGAGGCGGCATCAAGGGAGGGACCGTCCACGGAGCGACTGACGACTTCGGCTTCCAAGCGGTCGAGAACCCCGTCCACGTCCACGACCTCCACGCGACAATGCTCCACCTACTCGGCTTCGACCACGAACGCCTCACGTATAGATACGCCGGTCGCGACTTCCGCCTGACCGATGTGAGCGGGCGAGTGGTGCGAGAAATCCTCGCGTAACAAAGTGGCTGTGGTACTTGGGCGAATGTCCAATGTGAGTGCTATTGAGGCCAATGCCGATCGGCTCGTGACGACACAAACCGCGCAGGTTGAGCGAAGTCGCTCGGCACAATCGTGATGTTCGGTTATCTTCGCCGCTGCCCGCGTGGACGAGCTGCCACGCAGGCAAATGATCGATCCCAACGACCCCTTTCGACCACCATTCAGACTCGCGCCACCATGAATCACCCTTGGATCGCTGACCGGATGCACCAGATCGATGCGTCTGGCATTCGTAAGATTTTTGATCTCGCCGCCCAGATGAAGAACCCGATTAATCTCGGAATCGGGCAGCCGCACTTCGACACGCCCGAGCCGGTCAAGCGGGCGTTGTGCGAAGCGGTGATGGCGGGCAAGAACGTGTATAGCTCGACACAGGGGATCGCCCCGTTGTGTGCGGCGATCCAATCGCGAGTGACCGCCGAGCTGGGTCATGCCGACCGGCAGGCGTTCGTGACGAGCGGGACCAGTGGCGGGCTGATGCTCGCGCTGTCGGTCCTCGTCAATCCGGGTGACGAAGTGATCGCGTTCGATCCGTGGTTCGTGATGTACAAGCATCTGGTGACGCTGGCGGGCGGGACGTGCGTGCAGATCGACACGTACCCCGACTTCGGCATCGACCTGAACAAAGTCCGTGACGCGATCACCCCGCGCACGAAGGCGATTCTCTGCAACAGCCCCTGCAATCCGACCGGCTACGTCGCGACCGAAGCGGAATTGAAGGGCCTCGCCGAGCTGGCGGCTGAGAAAAACATCTGCCTCATCAGCGACGAGATTTACCGCGTCTTCTGTTACGACAAGCCGTTCGTCAGCCCGGCCAAATGGAATGACCGGACGCTGGTGATCGACGGCTTCAGCAAGTCGCATTCGATGACCGGCCTGAGACTCGGCTTCGCACATGGCCCGGCCGACGTGATTCAGCAGATGATCAAGCTGCAACAGTTCACGTTCGTCTGTGCTCCTCAACCGGTGCAGTGGGCGGGCTTGGCGGCTCTTGACTGCGATGTCTCCGACCGCGTGGCCGACTACGCCAAGAAACGCCAATACCTGCTGAGCGAACTGAGCGGCCTGTACGACATTCGCGCCAGCGGGGGTGCGTTCTATCTGTTCATTAAAGCGCCGTGGGGAACCGGCACTGAATTCGTCGCGAAGGCGATTGAGAACGAGTTGCTCATCATCCCCGGCAACGTCTTCAGCCAGCACGACACTCATTTCCGCCTGAGCTTCGCCGCCGAAGACAGCACGCTCGAACGAGGCGTGGAAGTGTTGAAGCGGCTCGCGCGGCGATAAGCAAGAGTTCAAGTACGCGCAACGTAGGATGGACGCCACCTGACCCCGGCTCGCGGCGCTACTTCGCCGACGCCGGTCGATAAGATCGAAGCATCAGCCCGGTCCCGGCTGCGAACAGTGCGACCATCAGGAGGAAGTGCGAGGTCTTCATCGTCATCAGGAATTGGATGCGGCTGATGATTTCGATGACGATCACGCCAAGACCGCCCAGCGTCAGCCACCAGGCCCAGTCCTGTTTCGCGTCGTAGAACAACGCACAGACGCCGAGAAAGAATGGGACGAAGACGATGCCCGATGAGGTCGTCAGCCCCATTCCCAGCGCGCCGCTGATCCAGCCCATGCCGCCCGTCGTGACCTGCACCGAATCGAGGAACAGCCACAGCGCGATGAGCGTCAGGCCGAGGCCCAGTGCAAACAGTCCGACTCCGCCATCGGTCCCGCCCGATCCTCGAAAGCCGCGCGGTGAGTTGTCAGATGACATGGTCTGGTCCTTGTCGGGGTCCGAGATGAAGTTGCGAAATTGTGCTGCGGATTTTTACTGTCTCCCAAAGCCTTCATCGCTCCGCGTGAAGAAAGCCGAACACGAGTTTCGGTATCGACTGTTGATTCAGGGTCCACTCACAATCGGCTTTCTTCACGCGGAGCGATGAAGGCTACTTGAGTTGCATCAGAAGGCCGCGATGCACGGCGACCTTGGGCCAACTGCTTCGCAAAACAAAACCGGCACAGACGCCGCGCTCACGTTGCGGGTTGGTACTGGCACTCGCCCACCGCGCGGATCATGGCGTCGCACATCGTGGGGCCGGAGTCGGCCGTGAAGGGGAACTGGTTGCAGTATTTGGGCGATTGGAAACCGGCGTAGCTGCGGGCGTCGATGTCGTGCGCGTCGGGGAGGTAGCCGATGCGGCCGTTGGCGTAACAGGCGATCATCAGTTCGGAGACTCCCGCGCGGTGTCGGACATCGAGGGCGAAGGGTGAGAAGAACTCGGACGAGTTCGCCACGATGGTCAGGTCGCCGAGCTTGATCGCCTGAACCTCCGTGGCCAGCGTTTCGGGGCGCGTCTCGACATCGACGAGCATCCGTCCGGTCCATTCGAGATTGAAGCGGCACATCGCGCGGACCGCCTTCCTTTCATCGCCACCGTGTCGTTCGACCATGTCATCGGGACGGTTGGTCATCGAGCGTCCGATGGTCTCGCGCCAGTGTGTGACATCGTTGGAGACGAGGCGTCGTTCGGCTTCATCGCGATCGCGGTCGATCTCCTCGCGCGTCCAGCGTCGGGTGGGGAGGAGCACCGTTTCGCGCGAACAGCCGACGTGGGGCGAACGCATCGGTTCGACTTCGGCCTGCGATTCCAAGGCGACGGCGGCGAGCAGTCGCGCCGGTTCGTGATGTCGTTCGGGACGGATGTACTCGCGCAGAAAGTTCACGTCGCCGCAGGCTCCTTGTACGTACATCGCCATCGTGCCGGGGATGGCTCGTTCAATCAGATCGCAGACTTCGCCGGGCAAATCGCGCGAGACCGCGAACGGTCGCCAATCGGTCGTCAGAGTCGGATGGGCACCAAAATTGACGACGAACGCCAGCGGTCGCCCTTCGATGGTCTCGACCTTCAACGTCGTGACCGTCGTATCGACGACACCGTTCGGCCGCGTCCGATTGAACGAGTGCCCGGATAGCTCGCCGCGCGCACTGCTCAAACGAGCGGGCTGGCGATTCTGCCAAGCCAAGATCGCCGCTGTCGCCGCCTGACGACTGGCCCAATCTTCGTAGAACGGATCGCACTCACCGACACCGAGCAACCCGCCCGCCGCCGGTGCATTGTGACTATGCGAACAGGTGAGCAGGATTGCCTCGGGATTGATCCCCGTCGCAGTGGCGATTCGCTGGCGAGTCCGTTCGGTGAACGTGGCGTCGATCACCATCAGGTCGAGCGTGACGAGGACTGTCTGCCGCGAACCGTCATCGACGACGAGCGCCGTCGCCCGGAGATCGTCGGCCACGGTCTGCCATCTCCGCTCGATGTAATAACCCCAGCCCGTCAGTTCGACGCCCGCAAAAGGCGTGAGACAAGTCCGAGCAACTCCCGCAGACAACATCGACATAGAACAGTCTCCCGAGTGCGAAGGCGAATGGGCGGCGAGTATACTCGGCCACCGCAGAACCCCAACGCCGGTCATTCCGGAGTGCTCTGAGCGGGGCGGCGTCGGCCCCCTGGTTCTTGGGCGTCAGCCCTGTATTGAAGAGCCAGGGGACTCACGTTCCCCGCTCAGAGGAATCGGTCTTGCTAACCGGATCTCTGACGCCGCCTGCAAGCGCAGCATCCAACCACCCCGAGACAACTTATGCGCATCAAACTGATCGAAACAATCCCCGTTCGCATCCCGCTGAAGCCCGAGCGGCGGATGATCTCGGCGTTGGGGAAGCATGATGTTTCCGAGTTCCTGCTGGTGCGCGTCGTCACCACTGACGGGCACGAAGGCTGGGGCGAGGCAACCGTTACACCGCGTTGGAGCGGTGAGACGTGTCTTGGTGCGAAGGCTCTGATCGACGGAGTCCTCGCCCCGGCGGTGATCGGCTGCAGCGCGAGTCACATCGTCGAGTTGGACCGCCGAATGGATGCCGTCGCTGTGGGGAACTGGTTCGCCAAGTCGGCGATTGAAATGGCGTGTTGGGACATTCAAGGCCATGCGGCGGGGAAGCCAGTTTATGAGCTGCTCGGTGGCGCGTGTCGGCCACTCACCGTGCGGAGCCGCTTCTCGCTGGGAGCCTACGATCCGGAGCGTGCTCGTCGCCGCGCGGGCGAGTTGGTCGCACTCGGCTTCACGACGATCAAGGTCAAGGTCGGAGTCGATCCGCCGCGCGATGTTGAGCGTGTGCGGATCGTTCGCGAGACGATCGGTCCCGACATCGCGCTGACCATCGACGCGAACGGCGGCTGGGATGTTGAGACCTCAATCCGCTGTCTCCGCGAGTTGGAGGACTGCCGGCTCACGTTGGTCGAACAGCCGATCCCACCGGGCGACTACACGGGGCTGGCTCGGGTGCGCGGCGAGACCGGGGCGAAGATTCTCGCCGACGAAAGCTGCTTCGATCTGGTCCACGCTCACGAGCTGATTCGCCACGATTGCTGCGACGCGATCAGCCTCTATCCGGGGAAGAATGGCGGCATCCGGAAGTCGCGCGAGATCGCGGACCTAGCCGCGCAACATGGCATCGCGTGTTCCATCGGCTCGAACTTGGAGTGGGATGTCGCGACGGCCGCGATGCTGCACTTCATCGTCTCGACACCCAACATGCAGATCGAACGCTTTCCCGGCGACGTGCTGGGACCGGACTATCACGAGGTCACAATCGCGAAGCAGCCAATCGTGATTGAAGGGCCACTCACCACGCTCACGTCGCGACCGGGCTTGGGAGTGGAAGTCGATCGCGAGTGCGTCGAGCGGCATCGGTTCGATCGGTGAGAGAGCCTGCTGAACGGAAAGACGGGCAAGCGAGACGCTTACCCTACGGTTGAGGAGCATCTGCCGCTGATGGGAATTGTTTGTCGAAACATGGCCGAGGGTCTTCGCGTCGTCACTCGCACACCATGGCGGTGCAGTCTGTTGCTGTTCGCGCTGTACTTGGTGATCGCGCTGGTGGCGACGCGACCGTTGGTGATGTCGCTCGGCTCGGGGATTCTGTACGGGTGCGAGTCTGAAGCGACGGTGCCGCTCCTCAATCTGTGGACGTTGTGGTGGAACGCCGATCGGGCGGCGAGCGGCTTTGGTGGGTACTGGACCGCGCCGATCTTCCATCCGACGCAAGGGACGTTCGCGTTCTCGGAGGCTCAGCCGACGATGCTGATCGTCGCGCCGCTCGTTTGGCTGACGGGCAATCGCGTGTTGGCTTACAACGTCTATCAGTTGCTGATCCTGACACTCAACGGTTGGGCGGCCGAACGACTGTTTCGGCGAGTCGGCCATCGTCCGTGGTTGGCTTGCTGCGGCGGGGCGATGTGCGAGCTGTTGCCGTTCGTCTGGTGGCAGCTCGGTGTCGTGCAGCTCACGACGCTGTTCGGGATCATCTGGACGGTGTCGGCGCTATTGGACCTGTTCGAAGAGACACCGACCCGCAGCGTGAGCAAGGACGCGAATGAAGACGCGAATGCGGGTGTGAGTGAGGGCGAAGTCCAACAGACTTCACCACTTCAATCCATCACCCATGGGAGCCGGTATTGGCGACCATCCTTGCTCACGCTGCGGGGTGGTGTGCAGGAGCTGCACCTCGGCCTGAGGCTCGGCGGCGCGTTCGGTCTGACGTACGGGATGTGCAACTATTGGGGCCTGTTTCTGGCGCTGATCCTCATTCCCGCTTCGGTCACGCTGTGGAACGGACGGCTGCGGCAAGTTCGATTTTGGCGAGACATCCTGCTGGCGGGCGTTGTGGCTGGGGTGATGATCCTGCCAATCGCGTCGATCCAGCGCACGCTGTCTAAAGAACACACGTGGCAACGCGAGACGAGTGTGATCGTCAGCCTCTCCGCACACCCGCGCGATCTGACCGACACGCCGTGGCCGGGCCTCGTACCGGGACTCGAACATCCGGAAGAGACGCGCCGCGATGTGTGGCCGCTGGGTGGAGGTGGCTTGAAGTTGTTACTCGCGCCGATTGGTTTGATCGCCGCGTTGGCGACTCGCGGACGGCGGCGTTGGGGCTTGTTTGTGGCGGCGTTCGGATTGATCGCACTTGGATTGTCGCTCGGTCCAAGCAGTCGCTTCGCGGACTACCTGCCGTGGGGACTGGCCGGTCAGTCCCCGTATGAATGGCTGCAACGCTTCGTACCGGGATTCGCCTTGATCCGCAGTCCTTTTCGATTCGTGCTGTTCGTGCAGTTGGCGGCCGTGTGGCTGAGTGTCGAGGCTCTCGCGCTGCTCGACCCGCGTCGTTGGTGGCGAGCGGTCTCGCGCGTCGACCCACTTGCGGAAGCGCGTCGCGTCACCGCAGCGGCCGCGTTGTCGAGTGGGTGCTGTTCCCGACAGACGATGGTTCATGGGGTTTGTCACGTGCCGCTGTTCGTGCTCAGTTTGATCGTGACATTTGAAGTCGTGCCGCCGCGACAAGCCTTGCACGCCTGTCGCTCTCCCCGCGACTTGCCGGTGTGGGTGATGTGGCTGCGCGACGTTGCGCCGTCGCACGAGTCGATCGCGTGCCTCCCGTTTCCGACCGGCTATTCGGTAACGAACTATCTCGACACGACCGAATGGATGTACTGGTCCACGTTTCACCGACACCCGCTCGTCAACGGTTACTCGGGGTTCTTTCCGAACACGTTCTTGGAGATCAAAGGGGGCCTCGAACAGTTCGATCGCACCGGAATCGCAGAGGTGAACGGCATCGTTCAGCCGCAACTCAAACGGTATCCGGCAACCAATCCGGGGCTGACCAAGTTGAATGCCAGCGGAGTGCAGTACGTTGTCGTGCCGCGCTTGTTCGCCACGCGTGACGAGGTGTGGGCGCACCCGGCCACGAAGTTTCGCTGGGCTTGGGTGACGGGAGATGAGGCGGAGCAGATCGACATCTATCAGGTTTTGCCGCCGCTGTCGGAGTAGTTTTTCCTGACGTTTCCGGCAACAGTGGCGAGTGAGGGCGGCGTCAGT
>CAMAYU010000085.1 GCA_945862235.1 Schlesneria paludicola DSM 18645 | reverse complement strand
GTGGACGCTCTGTTGTCGTCGGGCAAGTTTGAGGAAGGCGTTGTTGCGTTGGAGGCTCATCTCAAGCTGGAGCCGCGGGACGACGTGGCTCGATTGGGATCGGGGGCGATTCAGTTTGTCAGTGCTGTCCAGAAGCTCGGGCGGAAGCTGGCAGTGTATGGTCCTCGGCCGCGGTTTGATTTTTCGGGACGGCCTGCGATTGCGGATGTGCCTGCTCCGGCCGAGCCGCTCACTTACCTGCGCTTGCGACAGATCAATCAGGAGTGGCTCGATGATCTCGCGCGGATCGACGCGACGCTGGCAAAGATCACCAGTGAGGAGATCAAGCTGCCGCTGCATGTCGGTCGCGTGACGATGAACCTCGGGACGGCGGAGACTCGGTCGTTGACGTTGCTGCCGGTACTCAGGCAATTCCAACTGACGCAGAATGGGCGCGAAGCCGACTTCGTGATTGTCTTCGATCGGGCTGATGTCGATTGGTTGCGTGGCTACTGCCACCTATTGTCGGCTCTGTCCGAGATCATGCTCGCGTACGACGGACAGGAGCTGTTCGATATCTCAGCACATCGGCTCTTTCAACACGCGGTCATTCCGCATCCGTTCCTGCTCGAACCGAACCGCTCTCCTGTCGGCGGCTGGTTTCAGTTTGAAGAGATCGCCGATGCCGTGGCCATCATCCACATGCTGCGGTTCCCACTGGTCGAACCGAAACGGATGCCCGTCGCGCTGGCGCACATCGAGCAGACGCTGTCACTCAGCCGCCAGATGTGGAAGCGGATTCAGGCCGAGACCGACAACGACCGCGAATGGATTCCCGGACCCAAGCAGAAGGGAGCGATCAACGTCGCGGTGACGCAAGAGATGCTCGACAACTGGATGCTGGCGCTGACGGAGACTGAGCAGATCGTTCAGGGCAAGAAGCTGCTGCCGTTCTGGCGCGGCAAGCCGACGCGTGGCGTCAACCTGCGGAAGGCATTCCTCGAACCGAGACAACTCGACATCGTCCTCTGGGTTCAGGGAACCGCCGCGACGCCGTACCTCGAGGAGGGCGAACTGACGAAGCCCGACACTTGGCAGCAAATCAACCGCGCCTTCGGCGGACAATTCGTCGGGTTTGGGATGTGGTTCAATTGACGAAGGTGAGCGGTTAAGCGATGCAACCGGCGCGATGAGTCTCACTCTTTTGACACGACGGACAACATGGACACCACCAAGAACTTCACCACGCTCCTCGACAACGCCACGCTTGGTCGTGTCGAGCGGATGCGAATGTTGCCGATGCGGCGGCGGACGAATCGGAGTCGGGGCGAGCATCTCGCGGGCAAAGGGGGGACGAGCACCGAGTTCAACGACTACCGCGACTACGTGCCGGGCGACGACATGCGGAACGTCGATTGGAATATTTTTGCTCGGCTCAATCGCCCTTACGTGAAGCAGTACCGGCACGAAGAAGAGATGCACGTGGTCGTCCTTGTCGATGCTTCGGCCTCGATGCAATTCGGCGACAAGTTTGAACGAGCCAAGCAACTCGCCGCGTGCTTCGCTGTGATGGGACTGATGAACATCGAGAAGGTCAGTCTGTTTGCCTGTCAGCACGCAGGGCAAACACCGTTGATCTCGCCGCCGTGTACCGGGCGGATGAACATGAAGCGAGTCTTCTCGTTCTTGGAGTCGATCCCGCCGGGAGGCGACTTCCCGATTGAAGAGGCGGTCGAGGCGGTGTTGCGACAGCATCGAGGACGCGGCATCGCGGTGTTGCTCTCGGATTTTCTGACGTTCGGTGCGCTCGAGCGTCCGATGAACATGCTGTTCAGTGCGGGATTGGAAGTCTTCGGCGTGCAGCTTCTCAGCAGCATCGAACTCAACCCGGAACTGACCGGCGATCTACGGTTCGTCGATGCTGAGAATGGTCTGACGCTGGATGTCTCGTCGGTCGGCGATCTGCTCGGCTTCTATCACGAGCATCTGAACGGCTTGCAGGAACATCTCTCGACCCTCTGCCGCCAGCGGAGCGGTCGGTTCACGTGCCTCGACGCGGCGACGCCGATTGACACGATCATGTTTGATGTGCTGAAGCGGAAGGGGTGGGTGCAATGAGGTTGAGGGTTGAAGGTCGAAGGTTGAGGGTTAAGCAGATGCAACGCCATCGAAGGATGAGTCGCGAGGGTGCCGTTTCGTTCAACCCTCAACCCTCAACCTTCAATCCTCAACAAGGAGCCTCACGATGACTCTGCCCGGTTTTTCCGCGCTGCTCAATGCGTGGTGGTTCCTGCTGCTGATCCCGCTGATCATCTTCTACTTTCTGAAGCTGCGTCGGCCGCGAGTTGATATGCCGTCGCTGGCTTTGTGGCGGCAGGTCATCAGCGATCAGCGAGTCAACTCGCCTTTTCAAAAGTTCAAACGGAACCTGTTGCTGCTGCTCCAAATTCTGTTGCTGTGTTGCCTCGTGATCGGAGCGATGCAGCCGTACTTGTCGAGCGGAGCGCAGCGGGCGAAGTATTTGCCGGTCCTCATCGACACGTCAGCCAGCATGGCGGCGCTCGATGTGGCGGGAGGCAAATCGCGGTTGGATGAGGCGAAGGAAAAGATCGGCAAGCTGATTGATGACCTCTTGCCCGACCAGCGTCTCTGTTTGATTGCGGTCAACTCGACGGCTCGCAAGCTGACCGACTTCACCGATAACAAGCGGATGCTGCGCGAAGCGCTCTCGCAGCTTGAGGTGTCTCATGTGCCGAGTCGTCTCGAGGACGGGTTCCGTCTGGCGCAGGCACTGTCGCGCGCGTTCCCGATTGAGTCGGTGATGCTCCTGTCTGACGGGAACGTTCCGGCCGATGTCGAGTTTGAGTTGCCGTTCAAGCTGAACTATCAGCGGCTCAGTTACGGCGGGCCGAACGTCGGGATCGTGGACTTCAACGCGCGGCGGTCGAAGAGCGGCTGGGATGTCTTCGCGCGAATTGAGGGGACGAAGCAGCCCGAAGGTGAGAAGGGACCACCGACCGCGAAGACGCTCTGTGAGTACCAACTGTTTCAGAACGGGCAGTCGATCAAGCAGGAGTCGGTCTCGATCGACAATGGTCAGGCCGAGCGGTTGGTCTTCAAGATTTCGACCGACATCGCCGTGTCACTGGAACTGCGCGTGAAGCCCGACAGCTTCGATTCGCTCGAGGCGGATAACGTCGCGTTTCTCAATCTGCCCAAGCCGAGACCGCTCGCGGTGTACTGCCCTGAAAATATGGAGTCGTTCCGCAACGCACTGGCCACGATCCCGGACCTCAATCTGTATCCGAGTGGCGATCCGACTCCCGCAGCCGTCGATCTGAAGTTCGCCGATGGACCGATCTCTACGGGACCGCCCGCGCGCGTCTCGTTCAACGTGGGCTACGTGCCGGAAGCGATCGCGTCGTTGTTGGAGGTCGAACCGGGGCTGGCCGAGATCGTCGATTGGCAACGAACGGCACCGCTGCTCCAGCACGTTCAGCTCCTTGATGTGCAGATCGGCGATCAGCCCAAGCTCACGAAGGGAGCGACCGAGCGCGACTTCGAACTGGCGGGGTACGAGATCCTTGCGCAGTCGCGCACCGGCCCGCTCATCTTGGAGAAGCCGAGCGAAGCGGGGACCGAGTTCCAGTTTGTCTTCCATCCCGATCGCTCGTCGCTGGTCTATCGCGTCGGCTTTCCGATCCTGATCCAGAACGCGACCCAAGTTGCCTTGCAACGCGCGGCTTTGTCCGAGGCGAAGGGTTCTCCCACGGGATCGCTGCCGACGCAGAAGTTGCTCGCGAACACCGACTACACCGTGACGGGACCGCACGGATTCAGTCAGAGCGCGAAGAGCGACGACAATGGTTTCTTGAGTGGCATCGAAGCGCCCTTCGTCGGGCTATACGAAGTGAGTGGTGGAGCGGAGCCAATTCAAGTTGGGGTCAGCCTGATGGCGTCGCGTGAATCGTCATTGGTCTCCGTTGAGAAGCTGCAGTTCCCCGAAGTGGCCGTCGCGGCGACTGAGACCACGGTGAAGGGCGATCAGCCGTTGTGGGGCTGGTTCGCATCGGCGGGGCTCGCGTTTCTGATACTGGAGTGGTGGTACTTCCAGAAGAAGCCGAGCGGGGTGCCGGGATGACTCGTTTTCCCGAAAGCCCCGATGGACTTCCGAGCGGGGTGGCGTCAGCCCTCTGGCTCTTGGGCGTCAGCTCGACTTCGGTGGCGCATTCGCTCCGCAGATACCGAACATCCGCAGAGCGAATGTTCCTCAGAAGAGCTAGGGGGCTGATGCCCAATGGCACTCACCTTGGCCAAGGAACCCGCAGCGTGAGCGAGGGAAACAACGGGAAACGTCTCTTGTCATCACCCTTGCTCACGCTGCGGGTTAGTAATGTAAGCGCCAGGGGGCTGACGCCGCTTCGCTCAGAAAAGCGGGAGAGGGCTAACGCCCAAAAATCCCGGATGAGACTCGCGCTACGGGTGTTGTTGGTCGTGTGTGTGTTGTTTGTTGGCTCGGCCTTCGCACAGCAGAAGCCCGCTGCGGACCGGATGATGGAGATCGAGCAATCCACGATTCAGCCGCCGGTGGGAGTGGGGCGGCCGATCCCAACATGGTGGGACGTGAGGTTCAAAGGGACGGCGCTCATGGAAGGGCGGTTCGAGTTCGTGGTGTGGCACGATGGGAAAGTGCTGGCCACGCTCACCACGGAAGAGCTGACGCTGACGGGGCCTCAGCAGCGGATTCGCGTTGTGCTGCCGCCGGTGGACGACCCGATTGGAGTCGATCAGTTGCAGGTGGACGCCGTGTTTCGCGGCCGGCGATTCACCGAGAATCTCGGGCGGCATGTGGTGCGTGTGGCGCAGGTCGCCTCGCGCACGTTCGTCGCGCTAATCTCGACTTCGCGACTGACTCCGAAGCGGTCGAAGGAACGCGATCAGGTGTTGAGGCGACTGACGTTTGAATCGCTCTCACCCGCAGACCTCGATGAAAAAGTGAAGACGGTCTTTGCGGCGCTGGAACCTCAGGACCTGCCGCAGGAACCGCTCGCCTACTGTGCGTATGACTTGGTCGTGCTGTTCGGGCCCGAGTTTCGAGCACTCAAGAGACCGCACCTCGAAGCGCTGACGACGTGGGTTCGCGCGGGGGGCAGCCTGTACGTCGAACCGACCGGCGTGTTGGAGTCGTATCACATTGACTTCCTGCGCGGGCTGACGGCGAGGGATGAGCGAGGTCTCGTGTTTCAAGCGGACTCAAAGGGACGATTGATTCCCGGCACGATCTGGGAAGACGACCGCGTCTTCACCACCAAGGTCGATTTGGGTTGTACGGTCATCCGCGTGGAGGAGGAGGAGGACGAGGGGAGGACGAAGGAACCCGAATCGAAGCCGGACTTCGAGACCGAGGCGTGGCGACGTGCGGCCGCAGCGTTGTGGCATCTGAGAGAGGAACAGGTCGAGGCGTTGGTGGAGAACGGGAAGCTCGGGGCGGTGATTTCCCCACAGTTGAAGCTGATGCAGGACACAGGCGCCCTGCCGAAGGGAACGATCCTGGGAGTCGAGGGTGGTTTGACAGGGACTGCGGTGGTCAGCATCGACACCAATGAAGATGGCCTGAGCGACCAAAAGATCGTGGTCAACGCAGGCACGGTTCAGGCAGGCGGTGTTGGCGGCAATGCGTTGGGATTGAAGCTGCTGACCTCGACCAGTGAACTTCTCGAACGTCTGATGCCCAACGGGGTGAAGATGGTGCCGCTGTGGTTGCTGGGCTTCATTCTGTTGAGTTTCGTCGTGGTGATCGGGCCGGTCGATTACTTCGGTCTCGGGCGGTTGAAGGCTCGCAAGTACACCTGGGTCACGTTTCCGGTGGCCACGATTCTCGTGACGGCTCTGACCGTATTGATCTCGAACTCGTACATGTTGGTGGCGGAGACTCGCCGCGGGCTGGTGCTGCGCGACATTGGCGACGACGACTCGGTCGTGAGAACGAACCGGTTCGAGCTGCTGTTCCTTTCGGCCTCGCGCGCCGTGCAGACGGACGTGAAGAAGGGGCTGTTCTCACCGTTGTCCACGACGACGGCGATGGATGCCCTGAACCAACAGTACGGTCAGTACGGAGTGGTCGTCACGCAGCGTGGGCTGCGAACGGGAATTGATACGCCCGGAGGCCATCGGTCTCCGCCGCATCTGACCGGTCGCATCCCGGTCGAATACACCGCGACGCAACAGTTGGCGAAGTGGACTCCCCAACTGAACCGCATGTTCTCCCTTCCCGTGTCCTCGAATAACCCACCCTCGAATCCCAGTCCGACCGATGAACTGCGTGTCGATTGGAAGGGCCTCGCGGACGGACAGGTCACGCGCGGGCTGCTGGATGGCCACGCGATCTCACACGAACTGCTCGGCAGGGTGCGCAAGGAGTTTGGAAACGCAGCGGCTGTTGCGTGTCTGGGGCCGCGCGGGAGTTGGGCCTTCGACCGAGCCGTGCTTTGGCAGACGAACAGCCAAGCGTTCGTCGATCCCTCGCTTTCGCTCCAACAACAGCAGTTATTGGCGATTCAACAATCGCAATTGGCGGCGATGCAGCAACAGCAGATTCAATTCGCACGCATGCAGGCCGGGGCCATGCAGAACTACTCCACGGCCCAGCTTCCGGCCGACATCCAGCAGCAGGCGGGGTTGTTCCGCTGGATCTATCAGAACTCGGTCGCCGTGCCGCGCGGACTGTTCGGGTTGGTCTCGGGGATCGCGCCGAAGGGTGGCCCCGATCTCGACGACCTGCCACTCTACGATCCCTCCGACACGGCGCACGCTTTACTCATTGTCATCGTCCCGCGCGGCGACGACTTGATCGTTTATCGCAAACTCGTGAAGTGCGACAAGTAGCGGGCGGCGTCCGCGTGAGGCTCACTTCAATGAGGCTCATTTGCCCACCCGAATCTGTAAGGAACGTTGTTGTGAATCGTTTGCTGGCGCTGCTCGCTCTTTCGCTCGGCCTGTATGTTGTCTCTTCTGCTGCGTTTGCACAGGACGCAGAGCCAACACCGGCGGCGGTCGCTCCCGTTGACTCTGTTCACGAGGCGGCTGGTCATGCCCCGGTTGTACATGCACGCGGGCCGAAGCTAGGCGAACAGATCTCGCCCTTGTCGGTTGCACCGTTTGCGCTGCTGCTCCTCTGCATCGCCCTCTTTCCGCTGGCGAACCCGCACTGGTGGGAACACAACCGGAATAAGGGAATCATCGCGGCGGGACTTGGCGTTCCCGTCGTCTTGTATCTCACGCAGTTCGACGGCGCGGGCCTGCACGCGTTGGAGCACTCGGCCAAGGAGTACGGTTCGTTTTTGATGTTGCTCGGTTCGTTGTTCGTCATCAGCGGCGGCGTTTATGTGCGCGGGGCATTCCAAGGTTCGCCGCTGGTCAACACGCTGTTCCTTGCGTTGGGAGCCTGTGTGGCGAGTTTTGTCGGGACGACAGGAGCCTCGATGCTGCTGATCCGTCCGCTGCTCAGGGCCAATGAGAAACGAACCCGCGTCGCGCACGTGGTCGTCTTCTTCATCTTCATCGTGTCGAACTGCGGTGGCTTGCTGACGCCGCTCGGTGATCCGCCACTGTTCCTTGGCTTCTTGAAGGGTGTGCCGTTCGAGTGGACAATGCGACTGTGGAAGGAGTGGGCATTCGTGAACGGTGTCTTGCTCGTGGTCTTCTTCCTCTGGGATTCGATCGCCATTCGTCGCGAAGCTCGCTCCTCTGTTGAGGCGATCGCGCTGGAGACGCCCACGTCACCCGAGCCCTTCGGGATCGACGGCCTCCACAACTTTCTGGGCCTCGCCGGAATCGTGGCGGTGATCTACTGCGGGGGGCAGGCTTATGGAGCGGTGGCGCTGAACAGCAGGTTGTCATGGGGCCATCCGGGCGAGTGGCCCTACGGCGTGCAAGAAGGCTTGATGGGATTGGTCGCGGTCGTTTGCTATTGCCTCACCACGCAGACGATTCGCGAGCAGAACCGCTTCGGGTTCGGGCCGATCATTGAAGTGGCGGTCCTGTTCGCCGGCATCTTCGCCACGATGATCCCGGCGCTGGCGATGTTGAACGTGCATGGCAAGAGTCTCGGGATTGAGTCCCCCGCGCAGTTCTTCTGGTGGACGGGCATCCTCTCAAGCTTCCTCGATAACGCTCCGACCTACCTGACGTTCGCCGTGACCGCTTGCGGCACACACAACATCAATACGGAGGAGGGAAAATACCTCGCAGAGTTCCTCGCACTGCCTGCCGCATCCGGCGCGGCTCACATTCTCGCCGCCATCAGTTGTGGCGCGGTCTTCATGGGAGCCAACACGTACATCGGCAACGGCCCGAACTTCATGGTGAAGGCGATCGCCGAAGAGAACAACGTCAAGATGCCCGGCTTCTTCGGCTACATGGCCTACTCGTGCGGCATCCTGGTGCCACTCTTTGTGGTCGTGACGTTCGTGTTCTTTCGGTGAACGTTGACTCGTAGGATGGGCACTCCTGCCCGTCCGCTCTTCAACACCAAAACGAGACGGACGGGCAAAAGTGCCCATCCTACATTCACCGCACTGGCGGCAACCGTCCGCCCCGTTCGATGAACTTTGTCGCGAGGCCCGCGCCGCGCACGGGGAGGATTACGGCATCGTTTTTCATGCCGCTATAGCTCACCGCGTCGCCCGCTTGTTTGCCGGGGACGGGGATCAACCGCACCGCGCACGGGCGGCGGTTGAGGACGGCGAAGGAGACTTGATCGGAGATGATCGCCGCGAGCGTGGCGGCGTCGGTGTCGCCCGCCAGGCAGATCAAATCGAGGCCGCTCGAACCGGCGTTCGCGGCCATGCAGAGTTGATCGAACGTGAGCGTTCCGGACTGAGTGGCCTCAGACAGTCCGGCGTCTTCCAAGACCGAAAGCATGATGCGCGAGTAGGCTCCCGCCGCACACGACGCGAACGCGGAACCGGCTCGGATCGCGTTGAGCAGCAGGACGAGAGCCGTTGCCGTGCCGGGTGCTCCGACGCGATCGATCCCCATCAAGGGGAGCAGATCGACCACGCTGTCGTGCGGTCGCAGCGTGGGTGCGAGCGTCACATCGACGCTGCCGAAGTCGGCTCCCAGTCGCGTGGCGACTTCGCGTCCGACCAGTTCGGCCGTGCGCGTCGCTTGAAACGCGGCGGTCTGAATCGTCGCCGCCAATTCGTGCAGTGGCGCGTTGGGATTCTCGCGCCGCTGCTGCTGGAGCGCATGTTGAATGATCGCGGCCGCTCCCACACCGACGTGAACCACCAGATCACCCCAACCGTCGCCGAGGCACGCACCCGTGAGATGGGGGTGTCCGGTCGAGTCGTTGGCGAGGATGGCCAGCTTGGCGGAAGCGTCTCCGTTGCGGTGCGCGGTCGCAGCCGATGTTGCCAGCAACGTGTGGGCCAACAGAGAAATGGCCTCCATGTTGACGCCGCTCTCCGTCGTACCGACATGCACCGCCGCACGGACTCGCTCGGTCTGCGACAGCGCGGCGGGCAGACTGGCGATCAACTGCTTGGAACTGGAAGTCATGCCGTGTTGCACGTCCGCCGCGAAGCCGCCGATGCGGTCGATGTGCAGGTTGGCGGCGGCGCCATCCAACGTGCGAGCGATGTTCACGAAATCGTCCGCGTTCTTTCCCTGAGCCACGCGGTCGATCGGCGTGACACACAGTCGCCGCTGCAAAATTGGCACGCCAAACAGCGACGAGACCTCGCCGCAGACCGCCGCCAACTTCGCTCCTTTGGTGACGATGCGCTGATAGAGCGATTCGCATAGTACATGCAGGCTGCGGTCGTGGCAGTCAGCAACATTGATCCCAAGCGTGATCGTCCGGACATCGAGCGGCAACTGTCGCAGTTGTTGCAGGGCGGAGAAGAAACTGGTGCTGTGTTCCATGATGGGAGTGAGTGCCTCACAAGAAGGTGGGGTGAAGTCTGTTTTCAATGTCGCCGGGAGTCTGCGTCGTTTAACTGCCCGCCCAAGGCGACCGCGTGGTTGAGTAGCATTTTCGGCATATCGTGACGAACACGCGCTCGCCTTGGGCGGGCGGTTAAACGACGCGCTCGTGGCCTCTTCCATTTCACCCCGGCGAAGCAACGTTGAAGCCCATGGGTTCCGGGTGCGCCAGTGCGGCGAGGACTCGCCGGTGTTGAAGCGAAACCGTGATGCTGTCGCTCATGAACTCGATCTCCAGTTCGCGCCGCAGTTGCAGAGAGTCGATGCCGAGTGGAGCGTCCAGTTCCATTGAGAACAGAAACGTTCGATCTTCCTCGCGCCGTTGTCCCTGCAAATCGACGAGATCGATGCCGTGCTGAGCCAGTCGGTGCGCGATGAACCGCAGCACGCCGGGGCGATCTGGTCCCGCGATCGTCAGCACGTAACGCTGCTTCTCCACGGGGTCGTCCGCCGATTCAAAGACCTCTTCGTCCGACGGGTCTTTCAGTGAGACCTCGGCCCCGTACGGTCGGCAGACCGCGCGAATGTGATCGACGATCACGTCGGGGTCGCGGTTCTCCGGGAACTCGGCCGCCACGATCATCGTGAAGAACTGTCGAATCACCGCTTGGCTGACATCGAGCGTGTTGCCGCCGAGTTCATCCAGCGCATTGGCCAGCGCGGCGAGGATGCCGGTTCGGTTCGATGCCAGCACGGTCAGGATGTATTGCTTGGCCATGTTCTCTTCCAAAGATCGGGAGTTGTGGCAGTGAAATCTTGAAGTTCGACAGAGCCTAATACTTCGACAGATTCCAAGCCGTGCTGCGGCATGCCAGCGGGCGGGCAGAAGTATACGTGGAGTCGCTCGCAGACGCATTGACGGAAGGTTCGATGGCGACATATATCCGCCGCCGCACTCATCACCAGTTGCCCCTCTGTTTCTGAGTTTCTCCGTGAGCCAATCGACTCAAAAACCGCTTACCACCGACGAGATCGAAACGTTGCTGCGCGCCGCGCGCGAACGGCAGCACTCGGTTCGCTCGGACGTGGTCTCGCGAGAACCACTCGGCCCCGGCGACGTGCAGCATTTGCAGAATACCGCGTTCGCTGAGGGAGCGGTTGACGAGTCGGAGGATGCGGACGCTCTGGCCGAGTTCGTTTGGCCGCGCGATTCGCTCAACGCCGACCAACGACTGCAACAGGCGGAACAACAGTTGGCCGATGCACTCGCGTCGCGCGACGACTCGTTCGTCATAACCGACGCCGCCACGACTGATGGCACCACTAACACCGTGGGGCAGCCCTTTTCATTCGCGGCGTTCGATGCGGCTCCCTCCGGTTCGGTGGCGAATGGCATTTCGCTGGAATCGCTCGGCGACATCGAACTCGATGTTTCGCTCGAACTCGGTCGTGCCGAAGTGACTATCGAAGAGCTGCTCCAATTGCGAGAAGGTTCGGTCGTCTCGCTCGACAAAGCAGCGGGCGAACCGATCGACATCCTCGCCAACGGCTGCTTGGTCGCTCGCGGCGAAGTGATCGTCGTCGAAGGGAAGTTCGGCGTGCGCGTCTGCGAAGTGATTGCCCAACGGTAGCCCGATTCGGACTGAAGCCACGCCATCCCGAAGCGTGAGCGAGGCGGCGTGTTTTGGGTGCCTCACCCCTGCTTCGGGTTGGTGTGGCGGTCGTTGCTCGGCGATAGAGACCGGACTACGCTCCAACTGTTCGATCACCACTGATAACTCGCGTGGCGGAGAGTGAGCGGTTTCTGAGCGGGGCGGCGTAAGCCCCCTGATTCTTTGAAAACGGGCTTACGCCCAAGAATCAGGGGGCTTACGCCACCCCGCTCAGAGGTCTCATCAAGGACCGCGCGAGGTAGAAAACGTCACCGGGAGTCCTCGCCATGTCCGCACCACTTGGTTTGCTCAGTCGTCGTGATTTTGTGGCGGCGTCCTCGTTGGGGTTGGCGGGAGTCGGGGCGATGAGTCTCGGGCCGAACGCGGTCGCGCAAGAGCAGGCCGTTCGTGCGGGAGTTGTTGCGGGGAAGAGGCCGCGTGTGGCGGCGATCAACTCGATCTACCGACTGCGGTCGCACGCCTACCACATCGCGGGGCGGCTCATTCACGGCTACACACGGAATGGGTTTCATCATCAGCCGCCGTTCGAGTTGGTGCGGATGTGGAACCACCAGCAGCCTGAAAATGATCTTGGGCCGAGCGTCTGCAAGACACATGGCATCGAGCTGGCGAAGTCGATCCCCGAAGCACTCGGCGGAAAGAACGGACTCGATGTCGATGCCGTACTGCTCATCATCGAACACGGTGACTACCCCGTGAACGAACGTGGGCAAGTCCTCTATCCACGGGCCGAGTTCTTCGACCAGATCGTCGAGGTCTTCCGCAAGGCGGGGCGCAGTGTGCCCGTCTTCGTCGATAAGCATCTCTCTTACGATCACCAGCTCGCGGCGAAGATGGTGGCGACGGCGAAGGAGTTGAAGTTCGGGTTAATGGCCGGTTCGTCGCTGCCGGTGACGTGGCGCAAGCCCGAGATCGAGCCAACTGTAGGGACGCCCTTCAAGGAAGCGGTCGTCACATTTGGATTTGATCGCGGCTCGGTCGAGATCTATTTGTTCCATGCTCTCGAAGTATTGCAGTGCATGTTGGAGCGACGGGCTGGCGGTGAGACCGGCGTGAAGTCGATCGAGTTCCTGCAAGGAGACGCCGTCTGGAAGGCGGGGGACGCAGGCCGCTGGTCGTGGCGACTGATGAACGCGGCACTGTCACGCTGCCCGAGTACCAACGTCGGACCTGTCCGTGAGAACGTCCTCAAACCGCAAGCGGTCCTCGTCGAGTACCTCGACGGCACGCGCGGCGCCGTGTTGAACCTGATCGAACAAACGTCCGAGTTCGCCTTCGCCGCAAACATCGAAGGCCGAGCGGAACCGCTCTCAAGCTGCTTCTATCTCCCCGCTCCGCCCGGCGCACGGTTCTTCGATCCCCTGACGTACAACATCGAAAAGTTCTTCACCTCGGGCACGCCACCGTACCCGGTCGAACGGACCTTGCTGACCAGCACGATGACGGACCTCGCCACGCTCTCTCAACATCAGGGAGGCCAGGTCATCACCAACCCGGCCCTTGCTGTGAAATATTCCGCTCCCGCCGACAGCGGCTTCTTCCGTGGGCCTTATGTCGATGCGGGGTGATCGATCACCCCGTGTTGAAGAACCGTAGGATGGACGCCTCGTCCGTCCGATTCCATTGAGGTTTCGCTCGGATGAGGCGTCCAAGCTACAGTTCTTCAACGGACTGCGAACGGATGCTTGCTCGAAGCGTCTCTGAGGCTCAACTTACCAAGTTGCGACTGCCGATCTTTCCTGAGGTCGTTGGCTTCGTTACTTTGCTCCACGTCACAGCCGAACCTCGCCAGCCATTGCCGCCCACCGTAAGAAACCTCGAAAGCACATCTTTCATGACGAAACTCAGGCCATTCAGCGGTTCCTTTTCGCGCCGGCGGGCGCTGCAAGTCGGCTCGGCGGGAGTGTTGGGGCTGTCGCTGCCGCAGTGGCTGTCGCTGCAGGCTCAAGCGGCGTCCGGCCACGGGAAGCCTGCGGCCAAGAATGTGCTGGTCATTCTGGAACAGGGTGGCCTGTCGCACATCGACACTTGGGATCCGAAGCCGTTCGCACCAGCCGATCATCGGAGTCCATTCAAGCCGATCTCGACGAGCGTGAACGGCATTCAATTCACCGAGCTGTTGGCTCACACCTCGCGCGTGGCCGACAAGCTGGCGATTGTCCGTTCGATGATGCATCCCAAGGCGGGAGCGAACGGACATCCGGACGGAACCCAATACATGCTGTCGGGGTCGCATCCGAACAGCCCGCTCGAAATGCCCGACATCGGCTGCGTCGCGACGAAGATTCTTGGCAGCGAATGCCGCGACCTGCCACCGTACATCATGGTCCCCGGCAACAACGAACAGAACGCGGCGACGAAGACCGGTTTCCTGCCTGCCGCGTCGCGTGTCTTCAAAACCGGCGGGCACGATGTCTCGGCACCCGACTGGAAGGTCGCCGACCTGCTCCCTCGGCGCGAGAACGTGGCCGAGCGATTGAACGGTCGCCGCCAGATGCTCGCGTCGCTCGATCAACGTTTCGGTGTGACGCGCGATGTCGAAGGGATGGACCGCTTCTACTCGCAAGCCTTCGACACGCTGACCAGCTCGCAAGTCGAGAGTGCCTTCCAACTGAAGTCCGAATCGCACGAGACGCGCGAACTGTACGGACGCGGTCATCGTGGAGCCTGCTATCTGGTCGGTCGCAAGCTGATCGAAGCGGGCGTGCGGTGCGTGACGGTCGATGTCCGCTGGCCGTTCTCCGAGGAGGTCCCCGGCGGCACGAACTTGAACTGGGACCATCACGATCTGATTTACACCCCCGGCTCGTGCGGGACCATCCGCAACATGGCGGGAGGCGAGGGCCGCTACGGCATCGGTCACTGGGTGATGATGGGGAGCACCGATCGCGCGTTCGCGGGGCTGATCGAAGACATGGACCAGCGCGGGCTGTTGGCCGAGACATTGGTTTGCTTCATCACCGAGTTCGGTCGGACACCGAAGCTCAACAAATTTAATGGCCGCGATCACTGGACCGATGCGTATTCGATCGTCTTCGCAGGAGCGGGCACACCCGGCGGCATCGTCATTGGCAAGTCGGACGAGGAAGGGGGCTACGTCCTCGACTCGCCCCACACTCCCGAAGAGTACGCCTCGACGATCTACGAAAAGCTCGGCATCGACCGCTCGAAGCCCCTTTACACCTCCGCCAACCGCCCGGTCTACTTCGGCCACCACGCCGACCCGATCCCCGGCGTGATGTGAACTCGGACTTCCTCAGCAGCCCGTTGTAAAAAGGGACGTTGGGTGGGACCAGCGGCGCTTCGCCGCGCCGGCCCACCACGATTTCCAGCGATGGCACGATGGTGGGCCGGCGCTCGAAGCGAGCTTGTCCCACCCTACATTGAACAAGGCGATGGCAGTGGGCTGTTCATTGAGCTGTGGGCATCGATGGCAAACCGAAATGAAAGGGGGGCAGTCCCGCCGACGTGAGCGCGGCGAGATAGTCCTCGGGCGAGTTCAAATTTTCCAGCGTTGTGAGTTGCGGATCGACAGCCCGCAACTCCTCGACGAGAACTTCGCGCGAACGGACTTCATCGAACAAGAAGCGTGGTCGCAATCGGTCGGCGTCAAGCAGTCGCTGAACATGTACGAGGACCGCAGGGCGATAGACGGCGGCGAGCGGATGATGATGCTGTTGGTCGCGCGGGACGGCGATGTCGTGATCGCCCAGCAGCTCGAACATGCGCCGCACGAATCCCGGCACGAGCAGCGGCACGTCGCAACTGGTCACGTAGACGGCGTCTGCTCGATCGGCGATCGCCCGCAGCCCGGCCGCCAAGCCTTGGAGTGGACCTCGCTCCGAACGATCATCGTGAGCGACGGTCACACCTGCGGGGAGTTCCGGCAACGCTTGGCCTGGCGCGGCGACCACCACGATTTGATGTGTCTCGACAACCTCACCCAGCAGCCGGATGACTCGCTGTAGCATCAACTCAGGACCAAACGGCAGCGTCGCTTTGTCGCGCCCCATGCGGCTCGACTTGCCACCGCACAACACAATCGCACCGGTCTTCATCACGTCATTCCTCTGAGCTAGGGACGATTCCCAACATTGAGCAAACCCCACCGGAGCTTCCCCGGCGGATTCAGGTTTTTGCACGACTTCCGCATCCACCCGAATCCGTGTTCCGCATCCACCCGAATTCTTGCCGCGAGTAGTGCAAAAAACGCGAGCCACCGGGGCAAGCCCAGTGGGGTCGCTGGATTCAGGACGATTTGCACGAGGTCGTCCAGCCGGTTATACCGCTCGCACCAAACGTCCATCACCTCCTCGAAGAACTTCGCTCATATGGCTCTCTCACTTGCCTATCACGGCGTCACGTCCGTTCCCGTTGAGATCGAAGGATTCACTCCCGACTGGGCCTGTGACAAGTCTCTGGCCGAGATCGAACGGTTCGAGATCTTTCACGGCAACTGCAAAATCCCGCTGGCCGAAATGTTCGCAGTGAAAGGCGATGCCAGCGACAAGCGGTTCGATTTCGAGGGCGATCTGGCGGGAGTGCATTGGATCGGCGCTCAGATGGCGTCGGGGCAAATTCACATTCACGGACCCGCCGGGCGACACATCGGCAGCGAGATGACCGGCGGTGAAATTCACGTCTACGGCGATGCGAAGGGCTGGGTCGGGGCCGAGATGAAACGGGGTCTGATCCATGTGAAGGGGAACGCGGGGCATCTGGTGGGGAGTTCGTATCGAGGCTCCGCCAAAGGAATGACTGGCGGGACGATTCTGGTCGATGGCAACGCGGGCAACGAAGTGGGCTGCACGATGCGGCGCGGTCTGATCGCGATCGGCGGCGCGGCGGGTGACATGGTCGGTTTCAACATGATCGCGGGGACCGTCCTCGTGTTCGGTGAGTGCGGCATCCGACCGGGTGCCGGGATGCGTCGCGGCACGCTCGGCCTGTTCGGCCCCAACCCGCCGCAGCTTCTACCGACCTTCCGCTACGCCTCGACCTACCAACCGCAGATGGTGCGACTGATACTGCGTCGGCTGCGCGATCAAGGTTTCGGCGTGGATGAGTCGCTCCTGTCCGCCGAGTTCGATCTCTTCCACGGTGACCTCGTGGCCCTCGGTAAGGGCGAGGTCCTGTTCCGCCACGCCGCCGCGTGAGTAATCGTAGGACGGCCTGCCAGGCTCACTCGAACAACTGAATCGCGATCAGTGCGGGCTGGTCCTCGACGTTGGACTGGAGTGTCGGTGCCCACTGTTCGACCTGGCGAAGTCTGGATCCCTTCAGCGGTTGCAGCGCGACCGACGCGGGGAGCGGGACGGACTGCAACACGCCGAGTCGCACCAGTTCCCTGATCTGATCCGGGTGAACGAAGTCCGTGAAGCCGTAGCTTCCCGGCTCGCGATACCGCAGGACTTCGGACCAGTTGATGAGGACGTGCGTGATGCGGTGTTGAAGCAGTGTGGCTCGAATCTCTGCGACGGGACGCAACTGAAACTCGCCCGATGCAGTCCGTTTTGCGAACCATTGCTCGAACAGCGACCGATCGAACACGGTGTTGTAGACGTAGGGAAACCGGGCGTGAAACAGAGCCGCTTCACCGACGCAGAGAACTTTCAAATTGTGCGGCAACCGGCCCGCCGTGAGTTCGTCATCGATCCACTTCTGGGCGCCGTACCAGCGTGACAACTGAACCTCCCGCGCCGCCTTCATCTCGGTTCGCCCGGAGTTGTAGCCGCCGAGGTTCATCATCACCCCGACGTTGTAGAGCACGTTCGCCCCGATCACGCAGACGACGAATAGGGATGCGACTCTTGTCCAAAGTGTGCTCAGGCTCGACGAGCCGATTCCGCCTGAAGCCTGAAGCGTAAGCGAAGTCTTCCTCTTCTGTTCTTTCTCGCTCAGCGATCCGTCCGACTCGGAGTTCTCCCCCGATGAATCGGTCAGCGCCGAGAACAGCCACGCGGCACCGACTCCCGCCAGCAGCGCGACCACCGGGAACATCGGCACGTAGAACCGGTCGATGTGGTGCGTCAGCACGAACCAACTGAGGAACTGCCAGCCGATGAAAGCCCACATATACCAGACGCGCCGCCGCCACGAAGCGAGGACCGCGATCGGAGCCAGCCCGAACGTGAGCGCACTGTGCCAGTCGTTGTTCGCCGCGACATCGGCCAGTTTCACGATGAGGTCCGACAGCCGGTGACTCACGCTGCGATACGGCGGCGCGGAGTGACCTTGTCGCCATTGAGCATCCATCACCGCATCGCGTCCTTCACCGCCGAAGACAGAGTACGCGAGTGGAAACACGGGGTTGCCAGTCTCGACGGCGTTCTTCACCAACCACGGCCCGACGGCGAGTAAGACTGCCGCACTGAACAGAGCCAACTCCAAAACCGCTTGTTTACACTTCACGCGGTACCAAGTGAGAGATTTCTGAGTGGGGTGGCGTAAGCCCTCCGGTTCTTCCAAAGCGGGCTTACGCCCAAGAACCAGGGGGCTAACGCCACCCCGCTCAGATGTCTCATCATTGACCGCGCGAGGTCTAACACGGAGGCCAATCGGTTCTTTCGCGGCGACCGCACGCAACGCGATCATCATCGCCAGCGGTACCACCACCGAGACTGCTCCCGTGTACTTGCACGCCATCGCGGAACCAGCCAACAAACCGCACAACGCGATTAAGCGGTGTCCTCTTCTTTCCGCCTCCTGCCCACTGCTCCCGCCCTCGCCCCACACAATTCGCAGTCCCACGGCCAGCGCCGCGAACAAGTAACACGCCAAGCCCCCCTCCGCATACGCGACGATGGCGATGCGATAGGCCCACGGCGTCGTCAGCCACACGAGCGCTGCCAGGCTTCCGGCGGCAGAGTTGAACCAGCGACGACCCGTCGCGAATAGTCCGAGTGCCACGAGCGGAACGAACCCCGCGACGGCCGCTTGTCCCGCGAGCGCCCCCGATTCCCAATCGCCGCGCAGCACCATGCCGCACAGTAGCAGCATCTCGGTCAGAAACGGAAAGCTCGTGTAGACGTTGTGAGGCAACCGCGCGATGTGGCCCTGTTGAAACCACTCCTTCGGCCCGCCGAGGTGGTACTCGACCACATCGAAGTCGGTCTGAGGTGACATCGCGCCGAGCAACATGCACAGCACGAACGGCGCGACGACGCACAGCACGGCCAAACCCCACCGGGCTTGCCCCGGTGGCTCGTAGGTTTCGGCACTACTTGTCGGTGCCGTGCGGGATGCCTTGTCAAACCGGGAGTAGTGCAAAGCCCCGCGAGCCACCGGGGCAAGACCGGTGGGGTTTGTGAGTGCGGACCTGCGTTGTGAGTACGTGCCTTCCACATAAACAGCCGCTAGCAACAGCCCTCCCAGCAACCAGCCACTCATCGCACCGAGCAGCCCCAACCCCAGCATGAGCAGCGACACGGCTGACAGCCCGAGGCAACACGCGAAGAAGCTTCGCTCGACCGAATCGAATTCTTCTCGCAGTCGCAGTCCGCGTAGGAGGAGCGACCCGAGTCCCCACGCCCCAGACCAAATCACACCGGCGATCAACAGAAACGGCAGGCGTTGCGCGAGGAACAGCCAGCTCCACGGAGCGGCATTCTTGACGACGGGTGGATCGAGTAGATCGAGCAGATCGAACGGCAATCCGACCCAGATCATCCATCGTGCGGCGGGTTGATTGTTGGGCAGGCCGAAGCTGTGAAACCAAGCCGTGAACGCGACGAGCCACATGAGGGCGAGCGTTACGCGCTGCCACCGTCGCGCGGGGCGAGCGGACCCGGTGCCGACTTGGCTGCTGGCATTGGCGGATGATGAAAGAGAGTTGTTCAACCTGTCGCCCTCTGATCCGTGCCGCTCTGCCAATTCTCTCGCCCGGCCGAATATGACACTAACCCGAAGCGTGAGCGAGGACGCCCCTCACGTCCTCGCTCACGCTTCGGGTTAGTGGGCTGGGGACCGCGAAGCGCGGACCCCAGTCACGCACATCGGGAAGTTGTATCGCACCGAGTCCTTACTCACCCGGCCCACCGCTGGTGAGCAATGTACCGACGAAGTCGGAGGCGGGGAGCGTGCCCATCAGATAGCTGTTGCGTCCATCGTGAATGGTCACTTTCGTGCGAGCTGACGAAGCGAATTCACCGCTGCGCGAGGCGGGGCGGAGAGCGATCTCGTGGTCTCCGACGGGAAGTTCCAGCCGTAGGACTTGGATCGTGTCGGGGAGTAATCCCCAGCAGCGCGTGTCGGCGTTCTCGGTGGCCTCCCATGCGACTCCCGCTACGGTGGCGAGCAAACTCAGCGGCGACCCTTTATCGACATCAGCCACTTCTTGCACCACGTAGATCGCACCCTTCTTGATAACGCGGCGAGCCACCGCGCGAGCGATCACTTCCGGGTATCGAGCCTCTTGTTGCCGCGCAGCCATCGTGCCGACATCGACGATCGTCGCGGTCTGGCCCTTCAGTTCGCCATCGACTCGCACGGCCACGGCGTCGGCGATGCTCGGAAAGTTGATGACCTGCGGCACCTTCACGGGTGCCAGCGTCGGCGGGATGCTGCGATTTGAGAATGCGTTCACGATCCGATCGGCAATGAGAAGCGCGGCCTGCGTTGGCATCTCTTCCTTCTCTTGCTTGATCGGGCCGCGGCCGACGAGAGCGAAGACGTACAACACGCCGTGCCCTTGTCCGACAGGCTTCTCAAACTTGGCGCGCTGCACGTCGGCTTGAGCATCGCGGAAGCCGGGTTCCCAGTTCGCAACTTGCACGCGAGCACGCGCCGCGTCCTCCAGCGTGAGCGGCGATTCCTCGGCCAGCATCGCGCGGATGTACGGCCCGAGGGCGACCTGTTTGTACGCCAACTCAGCGGGAGGCTGTTCGGTCTCCTTTTTCTGTTTCTCGACAACGGCATTGATGATCTGCTGTTGCTTGTCCACGACTTGCAGGGCATACGCTCCAGCGTCACCGCCGTCGGACATCAGGTTCGACAGCGAGAGCATCGCGCGGATGAGAACCTTCTCGTAGTCCTCGCCCGCGTAGGCGCGGCGGGTGTCGTCAGTCAGCATCGACGCCGTGAACTCACCCACGTCCTTCTCTTCGAGATGATCGAAGCGGTCGCGGACACCGCGCAGGATTCGCTCGGCATTCTTCGGACGACCGCCCGCCAGTTCGAGCATCGCCTTGTCGAGCAAGAACGCGTCCGATTCGCGTTTGTGCTTCTGGAGCTGCTTCTCGACCTGCGCTTCGGCATCCGCCAGATGACCAGCAAAGTAGGCTTCGCGCACGCTCCAAATGCGGTCGTAGTGCGAGGCGCATCCGGACTGAGCCACCATGATCGCGAACAACATCAACGCACGAACCAGCCCGCGCGTCATGACGTTCGCATGCACCGGCCTGAAGCGGGGAGATGTCGCTCGTGAATTCATCGCGTGCTACTCGACCAGAATGCGGTGGGGTCGCGGAGGGAGAGGGGCTTCGTTTTTCTCCCTCCCCTCTGCGGGGAGGGGAGGGAACAAGTCCAGAGGACGAGCCGTTGCGGCACGCCTGCCTTCACAGACCTCATCCCGCTCCGTAGTGCTTGAACTTCCCAAGCCTCGACTTGTGGTAGCCCTTGCGCAGCTCGGCCGATTCCTTGTCGGCGTGGCCGGACTGCATGTTGATTAGCTCCAGCGTCAGCAGGTAGTCGCGCTGATAGTCCTTCTGATTGCTGCGCGTCGTGCCCGACGTGACCTTCGCATAGAGCAGATAGTCGAAGGGTTGTTCGAGCTTCTCCATCGAGGCCGTGAACGCCCGTTGGTGATTCGGAACGAAGAGGTCGTCGGGGCGCAACCGGCACTCGCGCAGTCCCGCTTCGACGAACCGACGGTTGATGACCTCGAAGACTTCGGACTCGTTGATCGACGAGTCGATCTTCTCGTAGATCTGCTCGCCAAAGTCACCGATTTCTTCGGCGCTCTTATTTTCGAGACCGACAAAACAGATCCGCTTGCGGCAGGGTTGCCCGTCGTGTGAGACCGGTTGAATGCCGTGCATTTGTCGTCCGAGCAACTGCCCGACAGAGGACACGATCAGCGGTTCCCACGTCTCGGCTCCGGCGGTATGGCTACCGACCATGTCGCCGTCCTTTTCGTTCAGGACGTGGGCCACTTGTTTGCCGCTCCGGCAGCCGACTGCTTGGCCCGTCACACCGGCCACTGTTAAGAGAGTGATTCCATTCAGAAACTGTCGCCGATCCATGGCCCTGTCTCCGCATTCGTGATCGTGTCGCCCAACGTTCGCCGCCGCGCGGTCCTTCGTCGTTCGTCAGGAACAAGTTCGACTGGCCTGCGGGAAAATCTTCAGTCTTCCCAGCCCGGCCCCTGAAGGAGCCGGATGATAGATTTGAAGCCAGAAGTCGGCGAGACCGGTTTCGTTGCAACGGAACCAGCTTCGCAGCCATGTCTCACTGATGTGAAATAGTGCCAGTGAGAGCGGTTCAAACCAGCAGGATCTGCCGTCCGTTGGATGAGAACAGGCTCTGCGAGTCTCAACGGTGCGTTCCGGAGACTCCACGCACCCTACGGCTGTACTTCGTCGCGGCGTTCGAACACCAGCGGGTGGTCCGATTGAGGGTCGGCCACGCGGAGCGAGATTTTGCCGTTGAGGACATCGGTGAGCAGGTCGCCGCAGACTTCGGCTCGCCAGCCTTGAGTCAACCGCGGCTGATCGCCTTCGCGCTCGCCGTAGGCATGCCAGCGGACGAGGTGCCGCAGATCAGAAGTCTTTCCCACGAGACTCATCGCCACGTTGAGTTCGGCGCAGCGATTGGCCAGTGCGAGGCCGAGCAACTGGCCGATCACCTGTTCGTCGTGAGTCTTCTCTTCGTCGAGCGACTTCGGCAGGACGGGTAACTCGGACTTGGCGAGACTCATTCCCGTCTCGACGCACGCGAGCAACTCCGGTGCGGCGCGCTTGTACTCGGGACGGTTCATGTCGCGCACCGCGAGCAGATCGGCTTCCGAGGTCGGCTTGCGTTTGGCCATTTCCAAGATCAGATCGTCACGCAGAATCTTGCGCATCGGACGGTCTTTCGCCGCCGCTTCGGCTTCACGCCAACGATAGACCTCGCGCGCGACGGCCAATTCCCGAGCTGACAAACGGTGCAAGCCGGTCAACCGCATCCAACTCTCCGGTGAACGTTCGGCCGACACTTCGTCGATCATCCGCTGCATCTCGGACTCGGCCCACGGCAGTCGCTGATTCTTGTCCAACCACTGCCGCTGCCGGTCGTAGATTTCGAGGACATGCTGCACGTCATCGACGGCGTATTCGAGTTGCCCGCTGGTCAGCGGGCGTCGTCGCCAGTCGGTTCGTGTCTCGCGACCGTGAGCTTCGCGACCGAGGACGCGCTTGACGATCGCTTCGTAACCGAGCGGAAAGCTGCGCGAACGGAGTCCCTCGGCAACCTGCACATCCCACAGCCGGCACGGCGGCGCATCGGCAAACGTGAGACAGAAACGAACTTCTTCTCGCCCACCGTGAATGATGACCATCGTCTGGTCATCAGCCATCAGCTCCCACCACGCGCTGAGATCGGGGACTTCGTAAGGGTCCACCGCGACGCACCGTTCGGCGGTGGCGAATTGCAGCAGACAAAGCTCCGGCCGGTACGTGAACTCCGAGACGAACTCGGTGTCAAACGCGACCAAGCCCGCCGTGCGAATGTGTTGGCAAAGATCGTCGAACTCGGATTGGCTGGTAATCAGGCTGGAAGTCATGCGGCAAATCAATTCGAAGGAGGCTGTCCCGTCGAGGCGAGGCCAGAGCATTGGCCATTGAGGTTGGGGTCGCATCCTCGCATGGCCCGATTGGTCAGGCAAGGCTGCACTCCACAAAGGGGGAACCGTGGCACACAGGGAAATTGCCGAGCCGAATCACGCCTATCCCCTCTTTCGAGGCACGGCTAGAATCCGGACCGGCTGAAACTGCCGATCGGACGCATGGCCGCATCGGGAGGTTGGATCAGTCGAGAAGGGATGCTGGCGATGAGGCACGCGATGGAACGCGGTGGAAAAATTGTGGCAATGGTATTGGCCTGCGGCCTTAGCCTGACTGGCTGTCTTCAGACGCAGGAGACTCGTTTTCTATCCTGTGTTCCCCGCCCTTCGGGTGTCGAGGCGCGGTCTTATGAATTTCACGACCCCTTCGCCGATGAGTCCGTCGGGCCGGAAACGTTTACTCGTCCGCGTGCCTTTCAGGAGCCTCGCAGTGACACACGCAAGTCGAGCGATCTACGCTTTCTGCAGGCGGCTCGCGAGTTCGCTCCGCGACCTCAAGCCTTCTGGGATCCGCTCACTCCGACGGGAACAGCAGGTGTCCCCGTGCAGCCTCTCTGGCGAACGCCCGCCTCGTCGAGTCCGATTGCCAGCGCGCCGCGACCGTGGAATGGGCCGACGTACTACAACGTGGTCGGGCAGTGAACTCATCCCCAGTCATAAAACAGAACCAGGTGAGCCGGGCGGCGTCAGCCCCCGGTCGTGCTGGATTCTCGGAAC
>CAMAYU010000084.1 GCA_945862235.1 Schlesneria paludicola DSM 18645 | reverse complement strand
ACTCACTTTGAACGGCACGTCGCTAGCCGCCGGTGAATGGTGTTGTGCTTCCAAGCAAACAACCGGCGGCTAGCGCCGTGCCGCTCACGCGTGAATGACAAAGTGAGTGCCATTGGCCTTACGGCACCCGGCTCACAAAACTCCGACAGGCATTGATGCCGCGCGAGACGATTCCCCAAACTTGTGAGCGAGGGCGTCTGTCGCTCGACTCGCGTCCTCGCTCACGCTGCGAGTAGGTGTTCTCTGCGCCTTGTCGTGAGGCAGTCCCTTTGCCAGAATCCGCCCCCTCATTGGACTTTCATCGTTCGACCCGTCAAGGAAGGATGGCTCGTCATGACTCGACTTCACGCGGTTATGGCATCTGTGTTGCTGAGCTTCAGTCTGTTCGCAACCTCCGGCTGTACGACTTCAACAACTCCGCCCACAGGTTCAACGACTCCGCCTGCGGGAACTTCTGGCGGAAGCGGATTGGGAAAAAGTGGTGCGACGGCTGAGACCATCGCAGCCGCGCGCGCGGGCTGGGACGATTATCCCGATGTCCCTAAGTACGAGATCATGACTGAGGTCGATGGGATCAAGATTCCGCGGCTGAAGACTTCGGGCGAGACGGTCGGTGCCACGGGGAAGATCGTCGTCGATGAGGGCAATCCCCGCGCGAAGGGGCCGGCGGGGCAGCCTGTCGATGGGGACTGGATCACGGTGCGGTTCAATGCCGAGCCGAAGGTACTCAACTCGATCACGTCGTCCGATGCCGTGCAGACGTACATCATGCAGTACGTCAACGAGGGACTGGCTCGTCAGAACAACGAGACGTTTGGGTGGGAGCCGCACATCGCGTCGAAGTGGATCGTGGAAGATTCGATCAAGCTGTCGGCGGACTATCCGGGGAAGGAACGCCGCATCGCACGCGACGGCCAACCTGCGGCAGCTTCGGTCGAGATCGACTACGAAGCTCCGCCGCTTCCCACGGATGGCAGCAAGCCTGTCGCTCCTCCCTCGATCAAGCTGACGACTTCTGATACGGACGGTCAGCCGCTGGGTGGCATCTGGGTCGGCGTGTTCCCGGTCGGTCGCATCGTGGGAGCGTCGATCACCGGCTATCACTTTTGGAGTGACTCGGCCGGGCACGTCGAAGTGAGCGGCTTTCCGACGGGCAAATACACGGTGAAGGTGGGAGCCGAGGTCTATGGCCAGTCGCAGTCTCAGCCGGACGGTTCACTCGTCGTCACAGCCGCGTCGCCCGAGAACCCACTGAATGAAGAGTTGAAGCCGGCGGTCGGACAAACGCTCACGCTCAAGCCGGGCGAGTGGACCGACATCCAAGCCCAGACCTATTACACGTACTATCTGCGTGACGATGTGACGTGGTCGGATGGCCAGCCGTTCACCTCGAAGGACGTGGAGTTCGCTTACGCCCTGCTCAACAGTTCCTTCGTCGATGGCGACCACATTCGCACGTATTACGCGGCCCTCATCGAGTGCCGTGCCCTCGGCAAGCACACGGTGCGGATGCGGTATCAGCAGCAGTACTTCAAGGCTCCCGAGTTCACCTACGGCGTGTCGGTCTACGCTCCCCCATTCCACTATTTCGAGAAGCTCGTTCGCGAAGACAAGGATCGGGAACTGACCTTCGAGAAGCTGACACCCGAGCAGGAGCAATCCCAGAAGAAGCTCAGTGTCTCGGGCCAAGAGTTCGGCAAGTTCTTCAACACCGACGACCGCTATAACCGCAGCCCGATCGGGACGGGACCGTACATCGTGGACAAGTGGGAACGAGGCGATCGTGTCGAACTGAAGCGGAACCCGAACTATTGGAGGAAGGACGCGGCCGGACATCTCGACCGGATCATCATCAAGTTCATTCCCGACCAAGTGACCGCGATGCAGGCCCTCCGTTCAGGCGTCATCGACTTCTTCTATGACATGACCGCCGAGCAGTTCTATGAAGACTTGGCCGACGAGTCCGCCGATTGGTTCCAAGGGAAGTTCACCAAAGCGGCGTGGCATGTGCCAATGTACAGTTGGATTGGCTGGAACGAACTCAAGCCGCAGTTCCAGGACCGCCGTGTTCGGCTCGCCCTGACGATGCTGTTCGATCGCGAGGCGTTCCTCAAAACCAAACTGCACGGCTCGGGAGTCCTTGTCTCGGGGACTCAGTATTACTTCGGTCCCGGCTACGATCACGAGGTTGCGCCGATCGGCTACGACCCGGATGCAGCGCGTGACCTGCTGACCGAAGCGGGTTGGATCGACTCCGACAACGACGGCATCCTCGATAAGAATGGTGTCAAGTTTCAGATCGTGATCGAGATGGGGAAAGGCAAAAAAGTCACCGAGGAGATGTGTGAGGTTCTGCAAAAGAACGCCAAGCAGGTTGGAATCGACCTCCAAGTGAGAACGCTCGAATGGGCCTCGTTCATCGAGCGGCTGCGGGCGCGGGAGATCGACGCGATGACGCTCCGCTGGACGATGGCTCCCGAAAGCGACCCCTTCCAAATCTGGCACAGTTCCGAAGCGGGCAAGCACAAACGCGGTAGCAACGCGATCTCGTTCGCCAACGCGGAAGCCGACAGTCTGATCGAGATGCTGCGCGTCACGCTCGACGAAAAGAAACGGCACCGCATCCACCAGTCGTTCCACCGCCTGCTCGACAGCGAGCAACCTTACATGTTCCTGTGGATCCCCAAAGACCTCGCGGTCTATCACCAACGCTTCCGCAACGTGAAGTGGTATCGCCTGCGTCCCGGCTTCGACTTGTCTGAGTGGTACGTCCCAAAGGACGAGCAGGTGCATCAGTAAGCAGCACAATCTCAGGGGAGCCGGGTGGCGTAAGGCCAATGGCACTCACTTTGAACGCCGTGCCGCTCACGGAGTGAATGACAAAGTGAGTGCCATTGGGCGTAAGCCCCCGGACACTTCATCAACGCAGTCCGGGGGCTTACGCCGCCCGGCTCAACTGCACAGTTTTTTTGCTGGGACATTAGGGACTCACGCCTCTTGACCGCGTACCTTCTCAAACGATTGCTGCTCATGATCCCAACTCTGCTTGGAATCATCGTCGTATCGTTTCTGGTGATTCGACTCGCGCCGGGCGATCCGGCGTCGCAGAAGTTCGGCGGATCGGGACAGGCGGCGGCAGGAATGAATGCCGAGCGGGGGACGGAAGCGGCCGAGAAGCGGTTCCGTGAGAAGCATGGGTTCGACTTGCCGCTCGCCTCGCAGTTCGGTCTGTTTTTGAAGCGGCTCGCGACGGCCGACATGATCTTCTTTCAGACCGAGCAGCCGATCTGGCCCGAGCTGTGGCAGGCGCTCAAGGTGACGCTCTGGCTGAACCTGATCGTGTTCCTACTCATCTATGCGGCGGCGGTTCCGCTCGGCATCTTTAGCGCGGCCTATCCGAATTCGGCACTCGACCGCACGACGACGCTCGGGCTGTTCGTCATGTACAGCCTGCCGTCGTTCTGGGTCGCGGAGATGCTGCGGATGCTGCTCAGCGAGTGGTTCCAGTGGCCGATCATGGGGCTTCGTTCGGACAACGCGGCCGACATGACCTCGTGGCAGCAACTCGTCGATTACCTGCAACACATCGCGCTGCCGGTTCTCTGTCTTTCGTATGGCGGACTGGCCTACGTCTCGCGCCAAATGCGAGCCGGAATGTTGGAGGTCATCCGCCAAGATTACATCCGCACGGCCGAGGCCAAGGGAGCTGGCAAGGCCCGCGTGATCTTGGTTCATGCGCTGCGGAACAGTCTCTTCCCGATCATCACGCTGTTCGCGTCGCTGCTGCCGTTCCTCGTGGGAGGGAGCGTCATCATCGAAGTGATCTTCAACATCCACGGCATGGGCCTGCTTTCGTATGAAGGGGTCTTGCGGCGCGAGTACGACCTCGTGATGACAACGCTCATGCTGTCGGCGGTTCTCACGCTGATCGGCATCCTGATCTCGGATGTTCTGTACGTAGTCGTCAATCCGCGAGTGAGCTTTGAAGAGTAGACGCGGACACGGCCGGCTGTCCCACGTATCGCCCCTCAGTTCCACGACCTGCTTCAAAGCTCGTATGACAGACCCTGTGAATCCCGCCGCTGATGAACTGCCCTCGTCCGGTGGCTCATCGCCACTGACTGGCTCGCCGCCGATCGGGCCGCTGCTGAGTTGGTTGGTGGCCGTAGTCTTGGTCTTGTCCGCAATTGGCATTGTGGCCGCACATGTCCCGACTCGGGTGAAACTACTCGGGTTGTTTTCGGTCGCGGTGGGCTGGGTGATGGGTGCGGCCTCGAGTGCGTTCGCGAAGGCCATGCGTTTGAGCGTCACTCCGCAAATCGTCTTGGCTGTCGGAGTGTTAACGCTGGTGGCGTTGGCCGCTTCGGCACAGCAGGCTTTTCTTCTCGACGCGGCGTCGCGCGCCGTGTCGCCGCGCGAACAGCAAATGGCATTGAACCTCATGCGACAGATGGAGCAAGACTCGGGTGGAGAGATCACCGCCGCGCCGGTCGGTTCGGCGACAGACCAGTTCCGCCAGTATCTGGCTCGCCGTGTGAGGCAACTCGGCGCGTGGCCCAGTCCTTGGCCCGAGTTGTTCTGGGTGATCGAGTTGCTGGCGGGTGGTGTTGCCGCTATGTGGGGACTGCGGAGCGGAGTCAGGCCGGGCAAGGGACAACCCGCCTTGAAGGGGGTTGCGCCATGATCGTGGGACTCGGGACCGACATCGTCGAAGTGGAGCGGGTCGCGAGAATGATTGCCGATCACGGCGACCACTTTCTCGAACGCGTCTTCACACCGGGTGAGATCGCGCATTGCAGCGGTCGCCGCGAATCGGCACCTCATTACGCCGGACGCTGGGCGGCGAAGGAAGCCGTAATGAAAGTCCTCGGGACCGGCTTCACCAATGAAGTCGGTTGGACCGACATCGAAGTCGTGACGCAACCGAGCGGCCAGCCGGTCATCGCGCTGCACGGCACCACGCGTCAAGTGGCCGAGCGACTTGGGATCGCGAACGTGCTGGTCTCACTGTCACACACCAAGCACTACGCCACCGCGACCGCGATCGGCATAAGGTAAGCGTCTCGCTTGCCCGTAATTGCCGTTGGGAACCCGTGATTGCCGTTGGGGAAAAGGGCAAGCGAGACGCTTGCCCCCCACGTTTTTCAATAGGCTGTAAGGTCACAGTTTTCAGCGACACCCGTGTCGGTTAGAGTCCGGCCCCGTTCCAGTGGCATTCCAACTGAGGGCCTTCGACGTGAATGTGATCCGACTCGACTCCACACTGTCTCAACTGACCGCATTGCTGCGGTTGAGCGTTTGCGCGTTCCTCGCTGTGGCCTTGGCTTCGGCCCCCGCCGCAGCATCCGCCGACATGTTGCCCTTACTGCTCGCGCAGGCGGCTCCAGTGAAGGCTCCGTCCAATGTGCGGAAGGTCGGGCGGTTGTACGTGGTGGAAGGTGTCGTGGTTGTCGTCCTGTTTGGCGGTGCCCTCTACGCGGTGTGCCGCAGCAGTCGGCGAACCTGATTGAATTGGCGTGATGCTTTCCAGCCACTTTGCTCTGCCGACACGATCGGTTTCGATGTCTGACTCGCCCCCACCGCGCGTGGTCATCACGGGCATCGGGCTTCGGACTCCGCTCGGTGCTGATCGTGAGTCGTCGTGGGCGGCGCTGCTGGCGGGACATTCGGGTGTGAAGTGGCTCGTCCCTTCTCAATGGACGGGTCTGGAACGGTTGGCCGGTGCGCCGTGTGAGCCTCCTCAACGCCGTCCGTTCTCAACCGGAGAGCCAGTCGTCGAGTTGGCTTTGAACGTGGCAGCCGAGGCCGCACTCGATGCCGGACTCGGCGCCAAGGAATGTTCACCCGAACGAGCTGGCCTCTCCGAACGAACCGGCGTCGTGTTTGGTTCGAGCAAGGGAGGACTTCACACCTTTGCTCGTCTAGCCGAAGCGGCCCGATCCAACAGTCGCGACGATCACGATGGCTTTGGGTCGGAGGATTCTTCCCCGTGGCTCAATGTCTGGCCTGATGCGGCGGCTCGTGCAGTGGCCGCCGCGATGGATTGTCGAGGTCCGGTTCTCTGCCCCGTACTCGCCTGTGCCACGGGATTGGCAGCCTGTCAGCGTGCGGCGGACTTGATTCGTGAGGGACTGTGCGATGTGGTTTATGCGGGGAGCGCAGATGCTTCGTTGCAGCCTGCCATCCTCGGTTCGTTCCGTCGCATGGGAGTGCTGGCTCGCCCGCGCGGTGACGACGCGGCCGATGCGTGCCGACCGTTTGATCGTGATCGTTGTGGCTTCGTGATCGGCGAAGGGGCCGCATGTCTGGTGTTTGAGTCGCTCGAACATGCTTTGGCGCGGCAGGCCACTTGGTACGGCGAGTGGCTCGCCGGACGGATGCTCACCGACCCGACCGGTCTGACCCAACTCGACCCGTCCGGCGCCTCGTTGAGGCGGCTGCTGCGAGACATCACGCGCGACGTGCCGCTGCGTCCCGACTACATCAACCTGCACGGCACAGCCACGATTCCGAACGATCGCGTGGAAAGCTTTGCCGTGCGCGATCTGTTCGGATCGGACGCAAAACAGGTTTCCTGTTCGAGCTTGAAAGGGGGGCTTGGCCACTTGTTGGGAGCGGCGGGAAGCGTCGAACTGGCGGCAACGATGCTGGCCTTGCGAGACCAAATCGTTCCGCCCACCGTCAACCTGCTCGATCCCGATCCTGACTTCGGTCTCGACTTCACGCCGGTCGTATCGCGCCCGCGAGAACTGGCTGTCGCGTGGAAGCTGTCGCTCGGTTTCGGCGGCCATCTCGCGGCAGCCTGTGTGGGACGCATGCGCGGCAACGGCGATCGGACTCATGGCCTGTGACTGGCTGTGAGGCGCAAACTCAACCCTTCCCGCTCTGTAAATGATCCGTCGCCCCCTTCGTTCGTTCGCGGGCCGCATGTGGGTTCGGCCGTGATTGCAGGGGCATCGGCTTGTTTGGTCTGCGCAACTTGTAGGGGCGGAACAGCGGCGCTTCGAGCACCGGCCCACCAGGGCTTCTCGACGATTCCCGATGGCGGGCCGGTGCTCGAAGCGAGCTGGTCCCACCCTCCTGAGGAACAGACCTCTGCTTGCCTTCTCTGTGCCTCTGCGTCTCTGTGGTAAAATCCTCTCCTAGGAACGTCAACGAAGAAGGTTTACCACAGAGACGCAGAGGCACAGAGAAGGCGAACTGAGAGGAGAGGTGGAGAGGCTCTAAACCAATCTGCCCACCGTCCCACCCTCACGAGTGCCCCTCACGGGAGCGGAATAACTACGTTGAAATTAGCGATGGCCCTGCCGTGAATGAGTCGGCTCTGGTATGCGGGCCGAGCGCCGAGTAGATTGCCCGCCCACAGCACGTGCTTCCATTTCACCGCCCCCTTACTCGAGTTGTTCGACTCTATTTCAAGGAGATGTCTTCGTGTCTGCTTCCCCTCCCGTGGTGCCGCTGGCTGCTCATAAAGGTGACTCTTCCTCCAAGCCGATCATCCTGATCTCGTACCCGAAGATCGTGCTGCTCTACCCGACTTTCATTGCGGCGATCCTGGCCGGAATCCTGACGATTGTGTTGGGCGAAGCGAGTCCTCACTGTCAAACAATCGGCGTGCTGTTTCTGGGAATCTTGTCCGCCAATGTGGTTGTGCTGGCGTTCGACTTTCCTCGCACAACATCGCTCAACCTGTTTTTTGTCGGTGTGGTTCTTGTGATGGGGACGTTGTTGGGATCGATCTACTTTCCAAAGTTCATTCCGAACGTGACGGATGTCTTGCAACGGATTGATCCGCGAGCGAACGCGACCTTCTACTTCTGCTTCGTCACGATGCTAGCCCTGATCTATGTGGCGGTTCTCATCAATGTTCGCTTCGATTATTGGGAGGTGCGTCAGAACGAGTTGCTCCACCATCACGGCTTTCTGAGCAGCGTGGAACGCTATCCGGCTCCCAACGTGCGGATCAGTAAGGAAATCACGGACGTGTTTGAGTACATGTTGCTGAAGAGCGGTCGGCTCATCATTCATCCGAGCAACGAACCGCACACGTACGTGCTCGACAACGTGTTGAACATCAACGCCAAAGAGACCGCGATCACCAAGATGCTCGGCTCGTTGCAGGTCTCGGTTCGCGACGACAAGGCGGTGTGACCGCGCGACAGGATCGTAGTTCGCGAGTGATGTGTGGCTGGGGTCAGTGCTTCGCCGCCCCCAGCGAGCCTCGTACACCAACCCGAAGCGTGATCGAGGAAGTGCGGTTCAGTTTGGACTGAGATTGCTTCGTCGGTCTTCAAGGTCACCGGTCCTCGCTTACGCTTCGGATTGGTGTGGCTCAGAACTTTCCTTCGGCTTCGGTCATGTGCCAGCAGACGGGAGCCAGCAGTTCTGCTTCGCGCGGTTGGAGGCTCGGGTGGAGATGAGCCAGCAAGTGGACGTCACTGGAGCGACGAAAGTAACCGCAGCGTTGAAGCGCCTCTTCGATGAGCGGCGATCCGAAGTAGGGCATCTGAACTCCGGTCGCTCCTAAGCGACGCAGGTGCGAGGACAGAGACGCCAGCACAGCATTGGCGGACGATGGATCGACGGCCATCACATCCACGGTCGCTCCGAACGGGAGTGATTCTTCCGGGTCTCGGAATTGATAGATGGCATCGCTTCGCAATTCCCCTCGCTCGTTGTGCACCGCCAGCGTGCGGTACTTCAATTGTGGGTCGAGTCTATATCTCCAGTTGAGGTACGCGCTCGAACGTTCGGTGGCGATACCGAAGCGGGGCGCGGCCGCCTCCCACAGCGCATCGAACCTCGCATCGAACGGCAAGTCATGTTGGACTTGCCAGCCGCGAGGCATCCGCAGCCACGTCTCTCGCGCACGCAGTCGCAGCGCCGCATCGACAACGCCCGCCACCGCTTGACGCGGCCACGTCCAGGGGATGCGGCCGCGCAGCTTGTGTTCGGTACGGAACAGCTTGATCCAGCGTGAGAATGTGCCGAGGTCTCGGTCGCCCGCACGGCGCTGCACGGCGACGGCATTGCGCGTGATCCCGAATGCGAGAGCCAGATCGCCCTCCTCGACGTGCGAAATGAGGGCGCGTTGCAGCTTGATAGCGGCGGCGGTGCCACGATGTTCGGCCTGTACATTCAAGTTGGCGGCCTGCCCCACATCGCAGACACGCTCGGCCACTTTCATCCGACGCGGCATCAGTGCGGTGAAACCGACTGTCTCTTGGTCTTCTGTCTCGACGAACCAGCAGTAATTGGGACGGTATGGCGACTGTTCGTAGGCCCAATGATGCCAAACATCAGCCTGCTGACTCCACGAAAAGTTGTCCCGCATCAGCCTCAGAATCTCGGGCTTCATCGCGTCAGCCGAACGGGCCGCCGTCACGGTGTAGCTGACGGATGGGCGAGCAGACTTCGCAATCGAGACTGCTGGAGATTCGGCTTGAAGAGTCGCCACGGAATGGCTCAAGGCGTGCGAGTCTCCACAGGTGAGGTGTTGTGTCGAACTGTCATGTTGGATCGAATGACCTTCAGGGCCATCGCCTATCTCAATCCGGGGTACCACGGTCACGGAGCTTCGACGTGGCCGTGGTACCCCGGGAAGGCTGATTCACAAACTCACGGCCCTTTCGAAGCTCCGTGACCGTGGCACCCACTTTCCAAATTCAACAAGGCGATGGCGTCGAGTGCCCCTCGAAGGCGAACGTTGTCCACCGACGTGGCCTGCGAACGTAAGAACGGAGATGGGGAGGGCGCGAGCAAAATCTTGTTGAGAAAACTCAAGCGTTCTGACGACATCGCCGTCACTGGAGCAATCGCTCCGCCAATCCAATCGGCTCTTAGGACTCGGCTCGCGTGTTGGCGGCTCTCCGATGAAAAATGGCAACGTACGGATGTTCTCTTTGCACAACCGGCAAACCGGGCCTATGTTCACTCCATACGTGTAAAAACTGCGTACTGTGCAGAGAACAGGCCGTTCGCCTCGCCTTAAAACGATGGCTGTTGTCACCCATCCAGAGATTCGCCAACTTGCGGGTTGAGGCAACTTATGTGCGGGATTGCGGGGATATTCCAATGGAATGGGCAACCGGTTCGCCGGGAGTTGCTCGAACGAATGGTCGCCACACTCGACCATCGTGGCCCCGATGCGTTTGGAACGGAGCTGATTGGCCCCGTTGGACTCGGCCACACACGACTCAGCATCATCGACCTTGCCGGTGGCGTGCAGCCGATGCCTTCGGCCGATGGCCAACTGACGGTCACATTCAACGGCGAAATCTTCAACTACATCGAGTTGCGTCAGGAATTGACCGCGCTCGGTCGCACCTTCACCACTGACTCCGATACCGAAGTCCTGCTGCAAGCCTATGCCCAATGGGGCGAGAATTGTGTGACTCGGTTCAATGGTCAGTGGGCCTTCGCAATCTGGGACGCCCCGCGTAAGAAGCTGTTTGTCTCGCGAGACCGCAGCGGCAAGCGACCGCTGTTCTACACGGTCGTCGGTTCCGGCAACGGTCGCACGCTGCTGTTCGCGTCCGAAATCAAGGCGATCCTGACTCATCCCGCCGTGAGTAAGTCGATTGACCCGATCAGCCTCGATCAGCTCTTCACGTTCTGGTCGCCGCTTCCGGATCGAACCATCTTCCACGGAGTTCGCCAGCTTCCGGCCGCTCACTCATTGACGGTGCAAGGCGGCGAGATGCGGGTCACGCGGTACTGGGACGTTGATTTCTCCCGCCGCTTCGAGCATCAGTCGGCTCGCGAATTGGAAGAGCAGCTCTTGGAACTGCTCACCGACGCGACACGTGTCCGTCTGCGAAGTGACGTGCCAGTCGGAGCGTATCTCAGCGGTGGCCTCGATTCGTCGATCACGGCCGCGCTGGCAAAGAACCTCAACCGCGAACGGCTCTGCACGTTCTCGCTGGAGTTTGAGAATCCCGAGTTCGACGAGAGCGTCTTCCAGCAAGATGTCGTCCGCCGGTTGGGGACTGAACATCGGACTATTCGCTGCACGCACGACGACATCGGTCGCGTCTTTCCGCGGGTCATCCAACACACCGAGATCCCGATTCTCCGCACGGCTCCCGCGCCGATGTTCCTGCTGTCAAAGCTGGTTCGCGAGTCGGGTTACAAGGTCGTGCTGACCGGCGAAGGGGCCGATGAAGTCTTCGGCGGTTACGACATCTTCAAGGAAGCCAAGCTGCGTCGCTTCTGGTCGCGACAGCCTGATTCGAAGACGCGACCGCTGCTGCTCAAACGACTCTATCCGTACATGAAAAACATTCAGTCACAGCCGCCTGCGTACTTGAGAGCCTTCTTCCAGGTCCAGCCGCAAAAACTGAACAGCCCGTTCTTCTCACACCTGCCGCGGTGGGATCTAACGAGCAAACTCAAAGGCTTCCTGACGCCCGAGGTCCAAGCAGCGGCCTACGACCATGATCCACTGACCGAGGCGGAAGGCCTGTTGCCAGCCGCGTTCTCGTCGTGGGACGGCTTTTCACAGGCTCAGTATCTGGAGACGACCGGAATCTTGCCGGGATACATCCTGTCGTCGCAGGGCGATCGGATGGCGATGGCGAACAGCATCGAATGTCGGTCGCCGTTTCTCGATGTCCGTCTGATGGAGTTCGCGTCGCAATTACCGCCGCGACTGAAAATGGCCGGTCTCGATGAGAAGCACATCTTGAAGAACGCGACGAAGCATCTCGTCCCCGAGTCCATTCGCCAACGCTCCAAACAACCGTACCGAGCACCCGACGCTCAGAGTTTCTTTGACACCGATGCGGAGATGGCGCGGTTCGAGTACGTCGATGAAATGCTCTCACCCGAATCAATCACTTCGGCTGGACTGTTCGATCCGACGGCCGTGGCCCAGCTGGTCGAGAAGGCTCGCACGGGAGCGGCCATCGGCGCGAAAGACAACATGGCGCTGGTCGGCATCCTGTCGGCACAGCTTGTCGTCGAGCAATTCATTCACGGCCGAACGGTCGATGTTCCGGAGGCGGCTGTCATGTAGTTGCATCTCGCTTACACCTCGTGCGGGACTACGCGAGACATTTCGGAACGGGGCGGCGTCAGCCCCCCGGCTCTTTCCGTGAAGGGCTAACGCCCAAGCACCGCGGGGCTGACGCCGCCCCGCTCAGACGTCTCAGTACAGACCACGCGGTTCAACGACCAGACCTTTTCCATTCACTTCACTTCCCTTCTCAACAAGGTTCACAAACATGCCCGCGATTGAAGCTGATGTCCGCAAATTCGTGTCCGACAACTTTCTGTTTGGCCGCAAGGGCGTGCAACTTGCCGCGGACGATTCGTTCCTTGAACAGGGGCTAATCGACTCGACCGGTGTCTTGGAACTGGTCTCGTTCATCGAAGACCGCTTCCACGTGAAGGTCGATGACGATGAGTTGGTCCCCGACAATCTCGACTCGATCAACAGGCTGATTCAGTTCGTGGAAGCGAAACTCGAAGAGGCCAAGTGAGGCGGAAGGGCATGCGGTGTCCGCTTCCTGTCCCCTCGCCCCGGCTTTGTGGGGAGAGAGCTAGGGTGAGTGGGCTTCGCTTTGATCCTGAACAACATCCGATTTTGACTTCCGCGTGCGATGAGCAGAACAGAAGACAAGGTAGAGAAGACAAGGCAGAGAAGAAAATCGCCTCACCCTAACCCACCCGGCACAGCCGGGATGAGGGAACAAGAGACAGCCCCATGTTGCTCGAACAGTTTCTCGAACAGACCGCTGCGCGTGTGCCTGACAAGGTTGCGCTCGTTTGTGATGGTCGCCGCGTCACGTACTCCGAGATTGACATTGAAGCGAATCGAATCGCTCACGGCTTGATCGCGCGCGGAGTCCAGCGTGGTGATCGCGTGGTGATCTTTCTCGACAACTCGGTGGAAGCGGCCGTCGCGGTCTGGGCGGTCCTGAAGGCGGGCGCCGTGTTCGTCATGGTCAATCCCTCGACGAAGCCCGATAAGCTGACCTACTTACTGAATAACAGTCGTGCGACAGCGGTCATTTCCAGCACCATGCGGCTGCGCGGCTATGAAAATTGCTGGAACGAGACACCTCACCTGCACCACGTCATCGTCGTTGGTGATCCCGCCAGCGTAGTGGGGTGCTCCCACCAGATGATCGCTTGGAACGCACTCTTCACCGAACAGGCCGGTCAAACACAGCCCCCCGCCAAACGTGGCATCGACGCGGATCTGGCTGCACTCGTCTACACCTCCGGTTCGACGGGAAACCCCAAGGGAGTCATGCTGACGCACCAGAGCATGGTTTCCGTCAGCCAGTCGATCATTCGTTACCTGTTGAATTCACCAGACGACATCGTGCTCAGTGTCCTGCCAATGTCGTACGGCTATGGCCTCTATCAATGGCTGATGTGCTGCCACTACGGCGGCACGCTGATCCTGGAAAAGTCGCTGGCCTATCCTCATGCCATACTTCAGAAGATCGTTGATGAGAAGGCAACCGGATTCCCGATGGTCCCGACGATTGCCGCACTTCTGCTGCAAATGGATCTCGCTCAGTACGACCTGTCTCGATTGCGCTATCTCACCAACGCGGGGGCGGCCTTTCCCGTTGCGTACATCGCCAGACTTCGCAAGCAGCTTCCCGAAGCGGCGATCTACTCGATGTACGGACTGACCGAATGCACGCGCGTCTGCTACCTGCCACCTGAGGAAATTGATCGACGACCGGACTCGGTCGGCAAGGCGATTCCAAACAGCGAGACGATGATTCTCGACGAGGCGGGCAACGTGCTTGGTCCGAACGCCGTAGGGGAACTGGTCGTGCGTGGCTCGAACGTGATGAAGGGTTACTGGAACGCGCCCGAAGAAACGGCGAAGCGACTGAAACCCGGCAAGATTCCGCACGAGATGTGGCTCTATACCGGCGACCTCTTCCAAACCGATGACGAAGGTTTTTTGTTCTGGGTCGGACGCCAGGACGACATCATCAAGAGTCGCGGTGAGAAGGTCAGCCCGCGCGAAGTGGAGGATGTCTTGCACCAGCATCCACTCATCGCGGAGGCCGCAGTCGTGGGCGTCAGCGATCTCGTGCTGGGACAAGCCGTGCGAGCCGTCGTGCGATTGCAGGACGGTGCCCTGCTGACGCTCCGCGAAATGCAGGCTCACTGCCGCCAGTACCTCGAAGACTTCATGGTTCCGCAGCAGGTCGAATTCCGCGACGCGCTGCCCAAGACTGCGAATGGCAAGATCGACAAGACGTTGCTGGCCGAAGTGTCAGCGGCTGGCTGAAGAGAAGAGTTTGAACCACGAAAGGTACGACAAGCCCGAATGAAGGCCGGAGAGGGTGAAACTACGAATCTCACCTGGTCTTCGTTTCGTGTTTTTCGAGTATTTCGTGGTTCCCAAATGTGTTTCGTGGTTCCCAATCTGGAGCATCTCATGACGACGGCGACTCAGACATTTTCGCGACGGCTGCTGCAACTGGACTGTGCGACCGAGACGGCTCGCATTGTGGAGTGGATGCAGACGACGGTGGCTTCCACACTCAAACGCAAGGGGGTAGTGCTCGGGCTGTCGGGGGGAATCGACTCCAGCGTTGTGGTTGCTCTCGCGGTGAGGGCCTTCGGTCCTGAGCGTGTCTTCGGGATCATGATGCCCGAGCGAGACTCGGAAGATGACAGCTTGGCTCTGGCTGAGTTATTGGCCGAGTCGCTCGGGCTCGAAACGGTCATCGAGAACATCACACCGATGCTCGACGGCGCGGGGTGCTATCAACGGCGCGACGCGGCAATTCAATCTGTCATTCCCGAGTTTCAGCCCGACTGGAAGAGCAAGCTCGTCCTGCCCCCTTTGTTGCAGGGGAGTCGATTCAGCCTGTCGTCGGTGGTCGTGCAATCGCCCTCGGGAGAACGGCAGCAGGCCCGGTTGAGCCTTGATGCCTATCAGACGATTGTCGCGGCGACCAACTTCAAGCAGCGCTGCCGCAAGATGATCGAGTACTACCACGCGGATCGCCTGCGTTACGCGGTGGCCGGAACGCCGAATCGGCTCGAATACGATCAGGGCTTCTTCGTGAAGAACGGCGACGGCGCGGCCGACTTCAAGCCCATTGCTCACCTCTACAAGACGCAGGTCTATCAGTTGGCCGACCATCTCGGTGTCCCCGAAGTGATCCGCATGAGACCGCCGACGACCGACACCTATTCGTTGCCTCAGAGCCAGGAAGAGTTCTTCTTCTCGGTCCCGTACGACAAGCTCGATTGCTGCCTGTACGGCCTGAACAACGGCTTCGCGGCGGAAGAGGTTGCCGCCGACATCGGCCTCGCCACAGATCAGGTGGAATTTGTCTATCGCGACATCGCCTCGAAGCGCAAAGCGACCAATTACCTGCACCGGCCCCCCGAGTTGATCGAAAGCGTCCTTTCCTGACGGCGCGTGACGGTTTCGTAAGGTATGGTTCTGGCGTGCGTGATTTGTGTTGGAATCACACACCACGACAGCGATGACTGGGCGGGCCGATTACCAATCGTTGTATATCCGTAGATGAACCCGACTTTCCGAGATCCCAATGTCCACGACTTGGCCGACGACTGCGACTGCTCCGCCGTTCGAGGTGACTCACCCTGACACGGCTTCGCTGCGTGAGCCGTTGCTGGACCTGTGGCGCCGCAATCTGCCAACGGCAGCCGAACACCGGTTCGACTGGCTATACGGTAGTGGTCGATCGCGAGCGTGGATGTTGAGAGAACAGAATGCGTTGCCAGTCGGCGCGGCGGGACTGCTGCGCCGACGGACCGCAGTCGAAGGGAACGTGGTCGAGGGCGGTGCTCCGATTGACTTGAATGTTGATCAGGCTCAACGCTCCATCGGTCCCGCACTGACCTTGGTTCGCACGATCATTAACGCGGCCGACGGAGACGGTCTCGCAATTCTGTACGGAATGCCGAATCGCTCAGCCACTGCCGTAATGAAGCGGGCCGGGTATCGCGAGATCGGCGAGTTTTCTGCGTGGACGAAGCTGCTTCGCACCGAACCGACGCTGCGCAGCAAGCTCCGTTCGTCACTGGCATCACGACTGTGTGCGCCGCTGCTCGACAAGGCACTTCAGTGGAGTTCGGCCGAATGGCGGACTCGGTTACCGGCGAACGTCGTCGCAAAAGACGAGTCACGTTTCGACGATCGTTTCGATGCTCTGTGGTTGCGCACTGCCGAACAATTCGATGTGATTGGAGAACGAACCGAAAGCTACTTGAGTTGGCGATTCACGCAGTGTCCCGACCTGAACTATCAGATCTTCACACTGGCCGATCGCGTCACGAATGAGTTGCTCGGCTATGTAGTGTGGTACGCGGATGAGGGTGGCGTTTCAATTTCGGATTTACTCGCAGTGGATGATCGCTCAACGTCGTTGTTGCTTGCGGATTTCACTCGGAGAGCTCGGCGCGACGAAATGGCGGCGATTCGACTCGACTGCTACGGCTCAACACGTTTCTACCGACTACTGCAATTGGCCGGATTCCATCGCCGACAAAACCGTCATCCGGTCCTCTGTCGGTTTGGCGGCGAGGTGCGAGAGCAAACGCAGGCGGGAACCAATTGGTTCCTCACGATGGCCGACAGCGATACGGATGTTTAGGAGCGGGACCGAATTGATTGGCGTGCGGAATCGTGCAGCACCTGTAAAACCTGGTTGATTAGCTGAGGTGCGTGCCACTGGCCGCACGGCGACGGACTCCACGATCACGAATTGATGACGATGCCTCCGGCGTTTCACGGCACTCGGCTCACCATGACTTTGGACGACAACATTACGGGCCTAGAAAGTTGCTGATGCTGCAATCACTCTCCAAACGCGATCTTCTCGCCCGGACACTCGATGTCACCGGGGGCGGTCGTGCATTGCTCGCTGTCGGTGCGTGGGACGGCATCCTGATCCTGAACTATCACCGCGTGGGGGACTCCAGCCAGTCATTATTCGACCGCAACCTGTGGAGCGCCACCGACGCTGACTTCGATCAGCAGATGGAGATGATTGCCAAGCAGTTCGATGTCATCGGGCTAGCAGATTTCGAGCGGGCAAAGCACGAACGACGCGGTCGATACGTGATGGTCACGTTTGATGATGGTTACGGCGACAACTACACGAATGCTTTTCCAATCCTCAAGCGACATGGTGTTCCGGCCACGTTTTTTCTGACGACCGGCTTTCTCGATTCTCAGCAGGTGCCGTGGTGGGATGAGATCGCGTGGATGGTCCGCACCACAGCGATGCCTGCATTGGTAGCGAACCGCTGGGTCACGGCTCCGCTCAAATTCGACGAACCGAATCGCGAAGTTACCATCCGAAGATTGCTCAACGTCTACAAGGGGTTGCCCGACGAAGTGACCGACTCTTACCTGAGCTTTCTCGCCACGACCTTACAAACGGGACGTTGCCAGAAGGAAGCTGCCGACGGCATGTGGATGACGTGGGAGATGATTCGCGAGATGAGGTCGAACGGTATGACGTTCGGTGGTCACACGGTCACTCATCCCGTTTTAGCCAATCAATCGTCCGCACAGCAGGACTGGGAAGTTGGCGAGTGCAAGCGGCGGCTGGTTGAAGAACTGGGCGAGTCGATCGAAGCGTTCAGCTATCCCGTGGGAGGGCGTTCGAGTTTCAACGGGTTCACCCGTGCGGCCCTCGCCATGCACGGCTTTCGCTGGGGCTTCACCTACATTGGTGGCCGGCACGAACACGGCAGCAGCGACCCGTTCGCCATCAACCGCGCCGCCATCGAACTGGATGTGACGCCACCCATGTTCCGCGCGATCACAACACTGCCACAATTCTTCGCGTGAATTTCTGACGTTGTTGCCCGGTGATCTGTTGCGAGGCCGGTACGAAACTAGCCCGACGCGCAAGCGAGGGCTTCACCGTTATCGAATACTCAGCCCTCGCTTGCGCGTCGGGCTAGTTTTTCGAGGCACAAACAGGTTTTGAACTGCCCTCTCACGTCCGCGCGACGAAATGAGGGCTGTTGACCGATGGGCCTCGCCTCAGCATGGAATGCCGCGGATCAATGACGGCGGAAGTCGCCAATGGAGGTCCTACCTCTTGGCTATCTGATGTGGTCCAACGTCCAATTGACCGATCAACCGATCGCCCTCGAAGAACGACACCGTCTGCAGCTTCGCAGAGGGATTCCACGCCACCAACGTGCGAGTCTTCGTCTTCTCGTTGAGGTAGACCATGGAGGTCGGGCTGCTGCCGTGCGCGGTCCAATCGACTCGCCCCAGTTCAGCGAGCGCATGGGCTTGATAGTAAATGCCCGCCATCCATTGATCGTGAGCAACCTTGTCGCTGGGTTCTGACCACAGCGCGTCTATTTGCTCGATCACCCACTGCGGATCGGCGTGCATCACGAAGCCGAGGTGATAGCTCCCCAATTCTCCGCCAAGCGACTTGATGTCCGCAGCCTTCTTCACTGAGCCAGGCTTCTTCGCGGCTTCTGCCGTCTCGAAGGCGTCGAGTTCTCGCACGACATCGGCATACGTTCTGTTGATGAAGGACCGTTCGCGATCGTAGAACGCCAGCGACGGACTCGATGGCAACCACTGGATGCCGTAGATCCACGCGGGGCTGGCCGTGAACCAAGTCCCCCAGACGATGCTGTTACACCAGATCATTCCGCACGCATTGTGGGCGTACTGCGGCGGGAAAATGTCGTGATGCGGATCGAACCAGTATTCGACGTTGGCTCTGGTCTCGAACGAGTAACCCATCACACCGGCCGCCGTCATGTCCTCGTCGCCCAGCGCTTCGCCCAACAGGATCAGGCCGACCCAACTGTTGATCGCTTCGCCGGTTGACTCTTGGTTGTTGCCGTCAGGAAACCCGTTGCCGTCGGCGAACGAGTGGCCACGCCAAATGTCGAACGTGCGCAAGAACGGAAACCGCCGCTCGTCGCGGTCATAATTGGCGTACGTCTTCGCGATCAGCTTGGCCATCTCGCCATACTGGGTCGCGAAGTCCGGTTGAAGTTGGCTCAGCAGTCCGGCGGAGAAGACGAAGTAGCCGTAATGAAAATGATGATCGGTGAAGTGCTCTGAACCATACGATGGACTGAATCCGACCAGCCCTTTGCGTCGCGGGTAGTACGCGAAGAACTTTTGCTTTTCCCCGGGCGAGTACGTCAGCCAGTTCTCAAGCTCCGTTCGCAGCTTTGCCACGATCGGTTCGTAGGAAGCGTCATCGGTTTGAGCCGCCATGAACGCGGCCTGTGCGTAGCGCTGGAGATCTTTGCCGCCCGAATAAGTGTCACCGCCGAGGATTTTCTTCGGATCGGCGAAGTGCTGGGAGAGATACCAGGGCATCCGCTCGTTGAGCGATGAGTCGGCGGCGACGCTCGCGCCAGCGGCTCCAGCGACCACTGCCGGTGATGTCGAACCGAAAGCCGTTTTCTTCGGCTTACCGATCCTTGGGGAAGGCAGATTCGGCAGCACGCCGTGGAACGACTGCCGGAGTACGAACTCGTTGCCGATCGCGCACTTCATCGGCCCGCGAATCGTTTGATACTTGATGTCGCCGAATTCGAGGCCGCTCGTGTTATCGCGCCAGTGGTGCGGCAACCAGCCTTGCAGAACGCGTTTGTCGGTCCCCTTGAGCGCGTCCGCGATGACCTTCCAAATGGTTGAGATCGCCCCGGCTTGGCGGTCGTAGTTCCAACTCAATTGAGTGTCTCGCGGCACGGCGAACGCGTGCTTGTGAAATGTCCCGATGTCGCTGCTGTTCGGCAGTGGGCAGACCACGAGGAACGACTTCACGCCGCTCGTGGTCACCGCAATCCCGTCGGCATCCATCTCAAACGTCGTTCCATCCGGACCGAACACACCATACGCGCGGCCCTCGTACGAGACCCCCAGAGCATCGCTCGTTACCGGCAGCGTTACCGCCTTTCCAGTGAGGTCGAAAAAGCTCGCCGCGTTCTTCCCGCGACTCCCTTTGCCGCCGCCGCCACCGAAGGCGATCGTCGGCTGCACGCCCTTGAATTCGCACCAGACATACGGCATCCCCTCGCCCAGCGTCACGTCCATGAAGCGTGACTCCGACTCGGGCATCCGGAACGAGACCATCCAATCGGCCCACCGCTTTGCTCGCGAATCGGTCGGATTAAAATCGCGACCGCCGATGATGAGCGGGAACTCGGCGATCATCCGCGTGCCGCCGCTATCGGCCTGCGTGGGATAAAAAACTTCGATCCCCTCTTTGGTCGCATCGACCTTATGCGGCAGCGACCACAAGCCCGTCCCGTACTGCTGAAGCAACAAATTCTGAAACCACTTGTTGCTTGGAATCGGTCGGCCATCGTCCTCGACGAGATATAGCTTCCGTTGTTCGACCTCTTTGACGCGGTCAATGTTCTTTTGCTGATCGACCACCAAACCCGGCGGCGGAAACGCAGCGTACGAGCCTTTGCCAACTGTCACAGGTTCCTGAGCGCACACAAGGCCGCCCAACAGACAGAAGCAGACAGGCAAACTCCATGAGCAATTCATTAGCAGCGAATTCCTAACGCGGCCGAGCCGCCACCAATGTGAGTATGGCCTCTTCTCTGGTTCCCTCCCCACGGCGGGGAGGGTTAGGGAGGGGGCGAGTGGCAAGTCAACTCGACATTCCTCCACCCTCCCCGCCGAGGGGAGGGAGACAGGCCACTCACTCTCGGCGAAGTGGCCTGTCATCAGCTTTCAAATTCTTCGCAGATTGCCCAGAAGTGACAGACAAAGAAACGAAATGAAGTAGAGACCGACAAAAGAAGGGAGACGACGAATGGGGCCTGTGTCGGCCAATCGATTCATCGTGTTCATCATTCGTCGTGTGATCTGATTCATTGGACTCGTTCCCCCGTATTCTTCTCATCGGCTCCGATGTCTGACTCAGTCGCGACAGATGGCAAACGCTTCGATCTCGATCAGCAGGTTTTCAAATGCGAAACCGGAGACGCGAATCGAAGTCGCCGCGGGGCCGGGGGCGGGATAGAACTCGCGCTGCACGCGGTCGATGGTCGCTTTCGTGGCGGCGATCTGATTCCAGTCGCCGTCGCCGTGGTAATAGATGTAGAGCTTGGCGACATCGCTCTCGTCGAGTCCCCCTTCCGCCAGCACTTTGCGGATGAACTGGAAGACGTTGCGAGTCTGCGTCTCCATGTCATTGCCGACCGCCTTCGCTTTGTTGTCCGCAGAGATCTGGCCGCCGATGAATGCGAGCTTGCCGATCCGCCAACCCTGAGTGAACTGCGTGTTGGGAATGCTCCAGTCCCAATGGTTGTCCGGTTGCAACCGCTGCTTGTCCTCGCCGAGCACGCCGATCCCTTCGACCTGAATCAGCTCGGCCGAGTTCGGGAACCCGGTGATCCGCAACCCCGCACCGGCAGCGGACGGGACCGACATGTAGCGCCGGCGGACGTTTGTCATCTTCTCCCAGTAGTCGGTCACTTCGCGGCCTTGGCCGAAGAAGCGGAAGAACGTGTTCTGTCGCATCAAGCTGTTCCGGTCACCGCCGCCAGCTCGCAACAGCGTGTCGAGATTGCGGAAGGCGTGATCGGTTTGAATCTCGATGTCGCCGACACCCAGCACGTTGCCGTGTGCATCGAGCGATCGTTGTCCGCCGACAAAGATCATGTCGCCGACTTTCCAGCCGTGAGTAAACGGCAGCGGCTTGCTCCAACTCCAGTGACCATCCGGCATCAAGCGTTCTCTCGGTTCACCGACAACGGCCCAAGCATCAATCTGAATCAACGCCCCTTCGCGATCGAGGCCGACTCGCGTTTCCGTTGTCGTCGGGCCGGGGTCAGAAAAGTAGTCGAGCCGGACACGGTCGATCTCGTCCAAAAACTTCGCCACCTCCGCGTCGCCGCCATCGCACTGGAAGTAGATGTTGTGTTTGACGACATCCTGCATCGTGGCCCCCGCCTCGGCGAGCACTCGCTTCAACGCTTCAAACGCATTCCGCGCCTGTGTGGCGATGTCGTCGCCTACAACTTGCCCCTGCTCATCAAGCGACATCTGGCCGCCGATCAAAATCAAATTCCCGGCTCGTACCGCCTGTGTGCCTCCGCCCGAAGCGCCTCCCCGATGATTCAGCGGCGCAATAAACTCCTTCTGCATTCGTCGTCTCCTAAGGTTCGTTGGATGTCAGTGGAAACACTCCGGAAAATTCTTTTGGCTCAGAAACGGTTATCTTGAAGTTGGAGATGCTTGGCAACCGGTGCTGCTTGAGGCACACACCGGTGTTCCTGTCATATTGAGTTGACTGGGCCAGCGAGAAATTTCTGTTGGTGCCCTTCGGCTTTTTCAAGTTGGAGTGCCACGGTTACGGAGCATCGGCGTGACCGCGTTGACAAAAAGGAGTCTCTTTCTCAATCAGACGGCCTCGTCGAAGGTCCATGACCGTGGCATTCCAGCTCCCAGGTTCAACAACGTGATGGCCCAGTGGCAACGGCATGAGGTCAGTTGACCATCACTCAGACGGTAACTACGATCCGCCCCGATCTTTGCTTTGTAGACTTTAATCCTTTTGTGCCGAGTTTTTAGGTTGGGAAAACTCAACTCGGAGCACCAGTTGTGCCGATCAACTGCGTGGCCAGATCAACGCACTCGTCGGCTCCGTAGCCAAGTGGCTAAGGCAACGGATTGCAAATCCGTCATCGTCGGTTCGACTCCGACCGGAGCCTGTCGCGTAAACCCCTTGGAAACACCTGTTTTCAAGGGGTTTACGACTTCTTTGGAGGGCCGTGTGGCGGGTCGCGTTTCATCAGCCGTCGTCACCGATTCGCAGGGAAAATCACCAAAGACAGCAACCCGGCGTGCAACCCAAACAGACGGCTTGTCTTTGTGGGCAACGGAATCATCTGATGACAGCATGTCCATTGCCACGTCCGGCATCAGGCGTTCCGGTAGGGCCAGCGACGGAAGGTTCTCGACGGCCGTGTTGAGATCAACCAAACGCGCGTGGGAGTACCGATCCATCGTCAGCGTGATTGTCGAATGCCGCGCCAACACTTGGGCAACCTTCGGATGAACGCCCGAACTGGCCAGTATCGTGATGAGCGTATGCCGCAGAGCGTAGAAGTCGGCAACCTCACCATTCGCGTTCTCCGGCTTGAGGAACTTACTTGCCGTTCGCCGGTCGTGTTCGGCGGCGATCTTCTCGACTTCGGCCAGCCAGATAGAGCGAGCTTCGTCCAAATATCTCGGCCGCATTCTTGAACCACGTACCGGGCCACAGTTTTTCGACCGGCTGCTTGATCTTCGGCGCGGCGGACGACAGCAGGCGAGTCGTCAACCACGTCGCCAGTATTTCGGCAACGAACGGGTGACGTGGGAGCGTCGCCCAGAGCCTTGCGTCTCGTCGTTTCTCGTTGCCAATCACAGCTTCCCCCGCCGCGAGGCCGGTGGGAACGGGATCGATGAAAGACCGTCCCGGCACGCGGCTCCATTCGTCGAACGAGAGGCTGTCGTCGCGGTTGATGTCGGCCGCTTCAAACTCCTTTGCGACGCTGGTGTCCGCGGTTTTAATCGGCGCCGGCAAACGCCCTCGACGCAGCGTCAACCGCCAATTGCTTTACACCCGGCTGCTCGTCCGCAGCAGGACTCAAGCCCGCCGAAAGAGCGACGCTCGCCGCGATCAACAGGCTCCGTGCCACTCGCCACAGATGTCGTCGGGATGGGAGCATCATTTTCCCCAACTCGGGCAAGCGGAATGGGCTCAATACAACGGTTCATCCAAGGTTTTGGGGGGCTGAGTTGAAAAGAGCGGACATGCTGTTCACCACTAGAGTTGTGTTTAGAAGGCACGACATTTCAGCGGGGATCGCAACATGTTCGCAGCGGCATTGTATCGGTCGATGGGTTTGAATGGGTCTGAAGGCGAGGATACTTGGGAGAGGAAGAACGGGTCGTTGTTCGTTCTGGTGTCGGTACCGCGTGAGTCGTTGCGGTGTCGGAGTTGTCGGTGTCGGCGGGTGCATTTGCATGAGCACCGGAACCGGTGTTGGAAGGCGGCACCGCTGGGGCTGACACCGGTCCTCGTGCCGATGAAGACGCCGCGTGTGAAGTGTCTGTCGTGCGGCAGCAAGACGTGGCACCAGCCGACGTTTGCCGAAGGCCAGCGGCAGGTCACGAAGGAGTTCGAGTGGTG
>CAMAYU010000083.1 GCA_945862235.1 Schlesneria paludicola DSM 18645 | reverse complement strand
ACCGACTGCTGCGGATCGCGTTCCCCCGCTGGAACATCGAACACCTCTTCCGCGTCGGCAAGAGCGAACTCGGCTTCTCGCACTTCGAAGGCCGCAGCTACGTGTCGCTGATCCGCCATACGACGATGTGCACCATCTGACGATGTGCGCCATCTCGACGGGGTTCCTCGCCGAACAAACGGATCGCCTGCGGGAAAACAAATCCCGAAATCACACTGGAATAAACCCGCCGCGCCCTGGCCCAATGCTGCCAAGTCTGCCAGAGAAACCGCCGCCAAACGACCGACCTCCAACAATCCGCAAACACCATCGCCTATCACCAACAGCGTAACCTCGCCGCAAAAAACGCCCCAAAAAAGAAACTGAACCCAACACAATTGGCGATGTAGTATTAAGCGGTACGGCGACCAGCAACAAATCTCGTGATCCAAAGTAGACGAGTCACTCCGTAACTCGAAGATTCCGGTCACGGAGCGACCGGCCTACTCTTTTTTGCTGCTCGCCTTAGCCAATTTCTGCCGAGCGAGATCGTTGTCACGCCAATGCGGGTGGCTCATAAACAAGCCCGTCAGCAAATGGCTGACGGGCTGGGTGTGACGGAGATGAAACGCAGTGCGCCGAGAATCGACTTCTCGTTGCGAACCCGTTTCAGACCGGCTGCAAATGAGCCAGCTCGTCACGCAACCGAATGCGTGCCGTGTGGAGACGCCGCTTGATTGTGCCGACAGGACTGTTGAAACGATCACTCATTTCGATCAACGATTGCCCTTCGAAATAGAATGCGACAAGCGTCGTTCGGTCGAGCTCTCTCAACCGTTTCAAGCCACCCCGTAACTGCGCCGCCTGCTCACCACTCATCGCGTGATCGAGTGGTGACTGGCGGTCACAATTCAACGCACCGAGGACTTCGGAATCTTGCGTCGCAACGCGCGGACGCCGCACGGCTCGATTGATCGACAACCGCACGGCAATCCGTCGCAGCCAGCCGGGAAACCGCTCTGCCTCGCGCAACTGCGGCAACTTCCGCAGCGCTTGAATGAACACATCCTGTGTCAACTCGGCCGCTTCAGCCTGATTGCGCAGCCGTCTCATCGCGATGGAGAACACCGTCGATTCAAACGTCTGAACGAGCTGGCCAAACGCCTCTCGATCCCCAGCCTGAGCCTGCAAGACGAGCGGTAAGAATTCTTCGTTATCCATGATGAACGTTCCCCAATGCGCTCGCGGGCGTCGTCGTGACACGGCGTGCGAAAATCCGGCGAAGTTAAGAATGACGATCACCGGCTGGCGAAAAGAAATGCACGAAGGCAGAACTTCTCGGACCAAGACTCGGAGTGAACGTCGGGCAGGCGTGCCTTGAGAGCGGGAATGTCAAACGCGAACGAACGCGCCGACACACTCCGCCATCAGACCGAGCACAACACTTCGGACAGAGAGCAATCCCTGACGATGGTCTCAGCCGCTAATCGAGCGACTTAGCACCAGCATGGCCCACGCGGGAGTCGGTAGTTGATGGCTGGCATCTAGCCGCCAACAACACTCGAAGCGTGAACGCAGAGCCTCAGATTCTCTGCCCCGTCCGCGTCCTAGACTCTGGGTCTCGTGACGCATCTGACTCTGATTGGAGTCAGCGGAGTCGCTCGGCTCGAGCGTAGAACGTGGCTGGGACGCGGAACACGGGGACCCGAGGTCGGGACGCAGGACGACGCGGTCGGATACGCAGGGGCGTTCAACGCCGGGGAGATACGACCGATGGGCATTCGCTGCATCCACGACCAGACCGGCTGCAAAGCTGGCGCTGGCGTTGATCATCGAGTTTTTCATGCCTTGTGAATTTGTCATCGGGGGTACCTCCTGCGGGAACCGCAGTCGTCGGGAAACATTCGTCAAACAACAGTGTTTCGGAGAAAAAATCCGCAATCCTGAGTTGTGCATGGCGTTCGCCCCACACTGGCGGCGGAAGTCACTGGGATTCCGCGATGTACGAAAGACATCGAACCACGGGCAAAGGTTCGCCGATTTTTCAGTCAGTTCGGAAGATTTTTCTCAAATTGCCGGTGATCCTGTGAGCCATCGTCCATTTATTTGAGCTCAACTGGCGGGACTCGCACAAATGAGCCGATCTCTCGCAGCGAGGCCGCGACCGGCAATGCTTGCCGATGAGGTGCGAGCAAAGTCTGGTTTCCGCGCGATCAAACTCAACGCTCTCAGACAAATCGGAAGAATCCGTAAAGTTTGACGCAGCGGATGTTCGATATATCAAGACACGAGGCTTTCGTGTTTCGCAAGCCACACTTTTGTCGAGACTCCGGGAAAGGATTCCCTCCAAATGAATCTGCGTCGTTGGGCCACACTCAGCAGTTTGTTGCTTCTGTCTTCGATCGGTTGCTGCCATTCTCGGTGCGTTTCCTCGGATCCGTGCGATCCCTGTGGCCCCGCTCCCACATGCGGCCGGTACGTCTCCGGTTGGATGGGGCACAAGGTTCAGTCATGGCGCATGAGGAACTATGGATGCGGCTGCGGCGGATGCGATTCGTGCGGCTTCGACGGCGAGATGATCGCGTCGGGATGTGATTCGGGTGGTTGTGCCACCGGAAACTGCGGCGGCCAGGTGATGAGTGGCTCGCCCACCGGATGCGCGTGCGGTCAGCAGCACCAGCAGAACTCAGAATACGCGCCAAGCGTTCCAAGCCAGATGCCGGCTCCCGTCCCACACATCCAAGGACCAACGCCAGCTCCGGTCGTTGCTCCGCCACAAGTGCCAATGGACAAGGCTCCGATTGATAGCGAGATCGCGCCACCACCCACCGATGCCAACACCACGCGACGCAGCTCGTCGGGGCCTCAGCATGTCTCTGTCGAAGAGTTCCATCGGTTGCCGGGAGTTGTTGTCTCTGGTGCGACGAGTCAAACGCCTCAGTCGTCGGTCCCCAGCTTGTCGAGTTCCGTGAACGCAACGCAGCCTGTTCTCGCCGCGCCGCAACTGTCGTCGGTCCCCGCCCCGCTGCGAGTCGTTTCGTCCGGCGCTCAGCAAGTGAACTGGGCTCCCACAAAGAAGTGACCGGGACACCTGACGCTTCAAACACGCTTATTCAAAACGCTCACGCGGCGAGGGCCAAATCCCTTCGCCGTGTGAGCGTTTTTGTTTTGTGATCGCGATCAGAATTGGGCATGTGAATCGACTGACACAGGCGAGCGTGCCCGTGTCAGTCGGCCATGATCAACTTGACGCCGAAGTAGTCATGGATGAATTGTCGCCGATCACCTTCATGCCGGACGAGTTGGACCAGCGCGAGCAGCTTCATTTGATCCCGCTTGAGTTTTGCTGCGAGCCGATCGGCGTCGAGTAACTCGGCGGGGATCTCACCGGTGACTTTGAGTTGCACCGGTTCCCAGCCCGCTTCGTTCGCGGTTCCTTCGATCGCACCGTAGCGTTCGAGCATCGCAAGGGCCGCTTCGAGCCGGCGGTCGTGCTTCTGTCGCGCGTGCAATTTCTCTCGCATCCATTCGAGTCCAAAGGCGGCGACCTGCTCCGCATCGTGGACGAGCAAATCATGGACTCGTTCGTAGAAGTGCGGATCGGGGTTCGACCAACGGATGAACTCCATCTGCGTCGAAAGGTCCGCCTCTTCGTAGAGCAGCACACAGTCGGATGGCCTGCCGTCTCGCCCCGCGCGGCCGATCTCTTGATACCACGCTTCCATCGAGCCGGGGATTTCGGCGTGGATGACGAAACGAATGTCCTCCTTGTCGATCCCCATGCCAAACGCGGGCGTCGCCAGCACGAGCGGGCAGCGACTCTGCATGAACTCGTTCTGAATGCGTCGTCGCTGCTGGCGGTCGAGGTCGCCGTGATAATTCACATGCGGCACGCCTTGCTTGCGCAGCAGTTCGCTGAAGCGTTCGAGCGTGCGGATCAGCGTGAAGTAGACGATCCCGCTCCCCGTTCCAGCCGGATGCCGTTCACGCACGGCGGCGATCTGCGCGAGCTTCTCGTCGTCGCCCCAGACCTCTTCAACCGCGAGTCGCAAGTTAGGCCGATCGATCCCCTCGTGATAGAGTTGGACCTCATCCGGCCGCAGCCCGAGTTGCCTGACGATGTCGGTTTGAACTTCGGGCGTGGCCGTCGCGGTGAGGGCGATCGTGGTCGGGTTGCCGAGCAACGCCCGGAACTCGCCGAGCCGTGTGTAGTCGGGGCGAAAGTCGTGGCCCCACTCACTGATACAGTGAGCCTCATCGACGGCGAGCAGCCTCACATCGCGACCGCCAATTGCCTCAATGAACTCCGGTTTGCGAAACCGCTCCGGCGTGACGTACAGCAGCGGATGCCGCCCTTGAGCAACGCTTGCGTAACGCCCCACACGCTCCTTACGTGACAGCGATGAGTTGATGAACGTTGCGTCGATCCCACGCCGCCGCAGGACATCGACCTGATCTTTCATCAGCGCGATGAGTGGCGAAAGAACCAGCGTGATCGGCTCGCACTGTGTTCCATTCAACGGCCCAGATTCCTCCGACGCAGCCGTCTTTTGCGGCATCAATGCGGGCACTTGATAACAGAGCGACTTGCCTCCCCCGGTCGGCATCAAGACGAGCGCGTGCCCTCCCGCCAGGACGCGGCGAATGATCGCCTCCTGCGGGCCTCGAAACGAAGCAAACTGAAAATACTGAGCGAGTACATCGATTGGTTCCATGCAGAAAGATGTGACGCATCCGCCGCGCTGAAGCAAGAGTCCCACAGGCCACCGCCTCCGTTCGCCATCGCGGACGCGTCGAGTTACAACTCGCGCCGCCTGATGTGAAACGACGCCACTTTGACTTTGCGAAATCAAGAAAGCCACCGATGCAGTACGAAGTCGAACTCAAATTCCCGCTGGCCAACCCGACCGAAATCGTGGCCAAACTGATGAGCCTCGGAGCCGTCGTGGCCTCGCCCGTCGAGCAAGTGGACCGCTACTTCAACCACCCGTCGCGCGACTTCAGTCAGACCGACGAAGCGTTCCGCATCCGTTCTGCGGGCGAGGCCAACTGCGTCACGTACAAGGGAACGCGGGTCGATTCGCTCACGAAGACGCGGCGCGAGATTGAAGTCCCGTTTGCCGACGGACCTGACGCGGCGAACCAGATGGCCGAAGTCTGGCAAGCGCTCGGCTTCCGCTTCGTCAGTGAAGTCCGCAAGACGCGCGTGCCACTGACGCTCGACTGGCAACAGCGTACGTATGACATCGCCCTCGACGAAGTTCCGCCGCTCGGTACGTTCCTCGAAATCGAACTACTGGCCGATGAAGCGGGTCGAGTCGCGGCGGGCGATGCGATCCTGGCACTGGCTCGCGAACTGAACCTCACCCATCCCGAACACCGCTCGTACCTCAAGCTGCTGCTCGGACTGTAGGACGAGTGCGACTGACGTGACCACCGCGCTGAACAAAAGCCGGACCGTGGTGTGTGGAACCTTGCCGGGGTCAGGGGTACTCTCCTCGCACACCGGAGACGCGTCTCCGGTGTGTGCGTGGTGTCCTGCCGGTCATTCGATCATTCAGTTCAGGAGAGTAGTCATGTCGAACAAGGCGAAGCAGCTTCCTCGGCGTCAGTTTTTGAAGGGGGCACTTTCGGCGGCGGGAGCGGCTGTGTTGGCTCCCACGATCATTCCCAGTTCGGCTTTGGGGCTGGACGGCGCGGTTGCTCCCAGTGAGCGAGTCGTGGTCGGCGGGATTGGCATCGGAGGCCGGGGCACATACGACCTCGGCTGCTTTCTTGAGCAGAAGGATGTTCAGTTCGTGGCCGTCTGCGACGTGAAGGAGAAACGCCGCACAGCGGTCAAGAAAATCGCTGACGAGAAGTATGGCAACGAGAACTGCGCGACCTACGTCGACTTCCGCGAACTGCTCGACCGGAAGGACATTGATGCGGTGTTGATCGCCACGGGACCGAACTGGCATGCGACGATGGCGATGCACGCGGCCAAAGCGGGCAAGGACATGTACTGTGAGAAGCCCGTCACGAAGAACATTTCGCAAAGCCTGATCTTGGCCGAGACCATGCGTCGCACGGGTCGCGTCTTTCAGGCGGGAACTCAACGCCGGAACCTGCCCCACTTTGCATTTGCCTGCGAACTGGCTCGCACCGGAAAGCTCGGTAAGCTCAAGAAGGTCTATGCCCATCCGGCCGGGATGCAGGCCCTGATGAGTGGCTGGTTGATCCCCGAGACCGAGCCGGACAAAGAGGTCGTCGATTGGAACATGTACCTCGGCCCTGCGGCTTGGCGACCGTTCAATCCCAAGCTGCTTGACGGCTTCAATTTTGAAAAGGGTGGCGGCTTCATCGGTGCATTCAACGGCGGTGGCGTCCTCGAATGGGGTTCGCACTGCGTGGACCTCTGCCAATGGGCCGTTGGTGATTGTGCTCCACCTGTCGAATACAACGCGCCGAAAGATGGCGAACTGGTCGCTCGCTACGAGAACGGCTGCGAACTCATCTTCCGCGAGAAGGGCTGGATTCCACTCGGTTCGTGCCCCGTGCGGTTTGAGGGCGAGACCGGCTGGGTTGAAGCGGGTGACAGCGGCAAGCTCGTGTTGAGTTCTCCCGAGCTGCTCGCCGGACGCGAGGTCGCCGAAATCGGTGGCTATCCGGCGACGTTCCATGTGCGCGATTTCCTCGATTGCGTGAAGACACGCGGCCTGCCGAAGGGGAACGCCGACGCCGCCTGCAACGCGCACATCGCCTGCCACGCCGCCAACGTCGCGCTCTCGCTGGGACGCACCGTGAAGTACGACAACAAAACGAACGAGTTCATCGACGACGTTCAGGCCAACCGCTTTCGATCCGAGGCGCTGCGCGAACCGTGGCGGCTGTGACACTCCGCCAAGAACGTAGGACGGGCACTCTTGCCCGTCGTTTTCGGCCGTGAACTGACGGGCAAGTTTGCCCGTCCTACAGGTCTGCAATCGGCCCCTCACTCGTACCCTTTCCGCTTCCACAACGTCCTCAACGCTCAGGACCGAAACTATGCCTACGACTCGACTGTTCATTCGCTTCACTCGCGCCGCCGTTTGCCTCGCGGCAATGCTGGCGGTGGTGGCCACATCGGCCCGAGCGGCCGACGACATCAAAGCTTCCTCTGAAAAAGAACAAGAACTGCTCGCGATCTTGCGTTCGGAGGCACCCGGTGCCGACAAGGCGATCGCCTGCAAGCAGCTCGCCATTCACGGCTCCGATGCGGCGGTTCCCGACTTGGCCAAGCTGTTGTCCGACGCTCAGTTTGCCTCGTGGGCACGGATCGCTCTCGAAGCGATCCCAGGCTCGGTGGTGGACGAAGCGCTGCGGAAGGCGACCGATTCGCTCGATGGCAATCTGTTGGTCGGAACGATCAATTCGATCGGTGTCCGCCGCGATGCCAACGCTGTCGATATTCTGGCCACGCGATTGCAGGACAAAGACGCCGAAGTGGCTTCGGCGGCGGCGGTCGCTCTGGGACGGATCGGCAACGACGCCGCAGCCAAGTCGCTGCGACAGTCGTTGGCGTCGGCTCCGGTCAGCGTGCGATCGGCCGTGGCCGAGGGCTGCGTCCTCTGTGCCGAGCGGCTTCACGCCGCAGGCAAGTCGGCGGATGCCGTCGCGATCTACGACGAGGTCCGCAAGGCCGATGTCCCCAAACAAAGAATCATCGAAGGGACGCGCGGCGCGATTCTCGCCCGCAGCCCGCAAGAGGGACTGCCGCTCCTGCTCGAACAATTCCGTTCGGCGGACAAGGCTCTGTTCCAGCTCGCGCTCGGAACAGCTCGTGAGTTTCCGGGGAACGACGTCGATAAGGCCCTGGCAACGGAGATGACTCGCGCGACGCCGGACCGCGCCGCGCTGATCATCCAAGCGATGGCTGATCGCAAAGAGACCGTCGTCTTGGCGGCTGTGATCGCGGCGGCCGGAAGCGGCCCGAAGCCGGTGCGGTTGTCTGCCATCGGGGCACTCGGGCGAGTCGGCGATGTGTCGTGTCTGCCATTGCTGCTCGACGCGGCGACCGACGCGGATGCCGATCTCGCGCAAGCCGCCAAGGGAACGCTGGCCGATCTTCCGGGTGCGAAAGTGGACGCTCAAATCGTCGCCCTGCTGGCCAAGGCCGAAGGGAAAAAGTACCCGCTGTTACTTGAACTTGTCGGCAAGCGGCGAATCGAAGCGACGGCCGCGTTGCTGAAGGCGATGGATCACGCGGACAAGGCCGTGCGCGGCATCGCCTTGATCGCGTTGGGGGAGACGGTCACTCTCAAAAATCTCTCGGTGTTGGTCACGCAGGTCATCGCTCCGAAACGCGCCGAGGATGCTCCTGTCGCTCAACTGGCACTCAAGACGGCCAGCATCCGGATGCCTGATCGTGAAGCATGTGCGGCCGAACTCACCACGGCTCTGGATCGTTCGCCCGCAGCCTCGAAGAGCGTGCTGCTGGAAATCCTCGGCGATGTCGGCGGGACGAAGGCGCTGAACACGATTGGATTGGCCGCCAAGAGTAAGGATGCCCAACTCCAAGATGTGGGCAGCCGGTTGCTCGGCAAATGGAACAGCGTCGAGGCCGCGCCCGTTCTCTTGGACTTAGCGAAGACGGCTCCGGAAGAGAAGTACCAGGTCCGCGCGTTGCGAGGTTACATCGGCCTCGTGCGGAAGTTCCCGATGGCAGATCAAGAACGCGCCGCGATGTGCCAGAAGGCGTTCGAGGCTTCCCGCCAGCCTGCCGAACAAAAGCTGGTCTTGGATGTCATCAAACTGCATCCCGGCGTAGAGACACTCAAGCTGGCCATCAAGACCATGCAGGTTGCCGATCTGAAGGACGAGGCCACGCAAGCCACGTTGGTCGTCGCCCAGAAGCTCGGTGCCAAGGGAGTCGATGTCCGGGAACTGCTCAATACGGCGGGCCTCGACAAGGTGAAGCTGGAGATCATCAAAGCCGAGTACGGTTCCGGAGCCACTCAACGCGACGTGACCGCCGTCCTCCAGAAGCAAGCAGGCGACTTGCCGCTGATCACGCTCGCCTCTGCCAGCTACAACGCCAACTTCGGCGGAGACCCGCTGCCAGGCAGCGCGAAGCAACTGAAGGTCCAATACCGCATCAACGGCAAGGCGGGCGAAGCCTCCTTCCCCGAGGACGCCCTCATCGTCCTGCCAATGCCAAAGTAGGACGCTCCACGCCAGCGAGTTGTTTACGGCTCGTAGCCGAGTTCGCAAGAACTCAGTTACGAGCCGTTTTTTTTGATCCTCCCTGCGTCATCGACGAACCGCGTTTCGTCCGACGGCGGATTCTGTTCGAGCCGTACAACCCGAGCCTGACGGCACATGGCGGGTGCAGTCGTCAATTGATGGTCCACCAACGAAACACAGCGGGGCAAGCGATTCTGAGAAGGTAGCCCTGTCGCTCCGCGACAGGAGGCACGATCTGCAGGGGGCGTTGATCTGCCGAGTCACCTCGGATCAACGGCAAACGCCACTCGTGTATTCTCGCTTCCTGTCGCGGAGCGACAGGGCTACCACCACTTGACGACTGCCCGCACGTTGCTCGCCAAGTTCTTCTGGATTGCATCTCAGGCTTCAAACGATCCGTTTTTTCCGCTCGCATCGACACATTGTCGCTCTGAAAGTACACGAGGACCGTGCCGCAAATCACCCCTGTCATATGGTCCCCTTCCGGATGAACAGATAGGCGACCGCGCTGGCGATCCAGAGCAGGTGATAGACGAAGACCGTCCCTTGAAGCCCATTGGATTTTGGCTGGTAGACCTGCTCGGTGCCGTCGTGGGTCACTTCAAAGTGCTTGCGGTCTTTCTGGTCGTAGATCACGGAGCCGACCGGGAACGCGGGGGCGAAGACGGCGTCCGGCAGGTCGGTGTTGACCGCGATCTCCAGCAACTCAACTTCGTGCGTGACGACCTGTTCGAACTTCGGCGTGGTGACGGGCCGGTCGGTCTGCGGGGACCGCGCTTCCGATGTCACCTGTTCACCGGGCAAAGAGGCGGATTGGTGAGGAACAGGGTCGCAATAACTTCCCGATCAGCCGCAGCCTGTTTCACTTCGGGAAGTTATTGCGATCCCGTTCCTTAGTGGCGTTGCAGATTTTGTGGCTGAACTTGATCACTGACATCTTCCCTGCGTTCGCGTTGGCGTTGGAGCCGTCGGCGCCGGACATGATGAACCGTCCACCGCGCGACCCGCAGGAGTCACTGCTCACGCCGCGTTTCGTCGGTCTGATTGTCTGGCAGGGATTGCTGCTCGCGGGGGTCACGCTGGTCGCGTTTGCCATCGGCCTGGATTGGCACGGGACCGGCAGCGAAGGACTGCGACGCGCGACGACAATGGCCTTCATGACGCTGGCTCTCACGCAGGTGTTTCACGTCTTCAACGCGCGGTCGCAAAACCGCTCCGCGTTGACCAGCCGCCTCTGGACGAACGGTTGGCTGTGGGGAGCGGTGGCAACGTGCCTGGTCCTTCAGATCGCGGCGGTGACTGTGCCACTGTTGCAACGCGTGCTGCACACGGTGGTGCCGACAGCATCGGAATGGGGCGTCATCGCAGGCTGTTCGCTGCTGCCGGTCGTCGTCGTGGAGTTCGTCAAACTCATCCAGCGCGCCGTGACTCCGCGTGGCGTGAGCGGCAAGGCGCTAGCCGCCGGTCAAGAGAAACTCACCGGCAGCTAGCGCGTTGCCGCTCACGGCAATTGTGCCAAATGAATGACGGAGTGCCCTTGTCTCCAACATCTCAATCAGGAGCGATCAATGACCAAGACCATGAACTGTTTCGTGATGCACGGCATCGGCAAAGTCGGTTTGATCGAGAAGCCGGTCCCTCGCGCGGGACCGAACGACGCCATCATCCGCACGACCGCCGCGCTGATTTGCACTTCAGATACTCATACCGTGGCGGGAGCGATTGGTGATCGACACGGCCTGACGCTGGGGCATGAAGCTGTCGGCGTGATTCATGAATTGGGCGAAGTCGCGGCGGCTAGTGGACTGTTCAAGATCGGTCAGCGCGTCGCGGTCAGCGCCATCACGCCGTGCTACGCCTGTGACAACTGCCAACGCGGCTATCCGAGTCAGTGCGGTGGAATGCTCGGTGGTTGGAAGTTCGCTAACGTGAAAGACGGCAGCTTTGCCGAGTACTTTCACGTCAACAACGCCGTGGCCAACCTCGCTCCGATTCCTGATGGACTCAGTGATGAGCAAGCCGCGTACTGCTGCGACATGCTGAGCACCGGCTTCGTCGCGGCCGAGTTCGCGAACATCCCGATCGGCGGCAGCGTGGCGATTTTCTCGCAAGGGCCGGTCGGCATGATGGCGACCGTCGGTGCTCGACTGCGCGGCGCGGGATTGATCATTGGCATTGAGTCGATGCCGAACCGCATTACACTCGCGAAGAAGTTTGGGTGCGACGTGATCGTGGACTTCACGAAAGAGAATCCCGTGGAAGCGATCCTCAAACTGACTGGCGGCAAGGGAGTCGATTCGGCAATTGAGGCACTCGGCTCGGCGAAAACATTCGCTGCGTGCGTGAGCGTGACTCGACCCGGCGGAACGATCTCCAACGTCGGTTATCACGGCGACGGTGACAGCGTGCCGATCCCGCGCGAAGCCTGGGGCGTCGGCATGAGCGACAAGACAATCCGCACGGCTCTGTGCCCTGGCGGATCGGAGCGCATGAGTCGCCTGTTGCGGTTGATCGAGACGGGGCGCGTTGATCCCCTCGCGCTGACGACACATCGCTTTCAATTCAGTGACATTGAGAAGGCGTTCACGATGATGCAGACCAAACAGGACGGGATGATCAAACCGCTGATCTCGTTCGCATGATCATTATTCCCAAAACATCAAGGAGTTCGCCATGAGTACCACATTCAAACCCGCGACCATCAACCTCCGGCAATCACTCGTCCTTGTCGGCTGGTGCGTGGTGTGTCTCTCGACGGCTGCCACCGGAATCTTTGTGTCGATTGATGGCTGGTATGCGGCACTGCACAAGCCCACGTGGAATCCTCCCGGATGGATCTTCGGACCCGTTTGGACCGTGCTCTATCTGATGATGGGCGTGGCGGCCTGGCTTGTCTGGCGAGAAGGAGGCTGGAAGGCCCGCCTGCGGCCGCTGGGGCTGTTTCTCGGGCAACTGCTCCTGAATGCGATCTGGACTCCGGTGTTCTTTGGGATGCACCAGATTGGTCTGGCACTGGCCGATATCACTCTGCTTTGGCTGTCACTCGCAGCAACGTTGATCGCGTTCTGGAGAGTCAGCAGACCGGCGGGGCTGCTGCTTGTTCCGTATCTCGCCTGGGTGAGTTTTGCCGCGTTCCTGAACTTCACGCTGTGGCGAATGAACTAGGAGCAAAGTCGATGGCTCAGGGATTGCAGGTGAGTGAATGAGATCGAAGCCAATGCAAGCGGCGGAGCGCGTGTGCTCAAGCCATTCAAGACGGCGCCCATCAGTTCCTACGACGAGAATGAGACCATGAAGACGATTCAGGTTTACGACAAGCCGATGTGCTGTTCGACGGGTGTTTGCGGACCGCAGGTTGATCCGGTGTTGCCGCGATTCGCGGCCGATCTGGAGTGGTTGAAATCGCAGGGGCATCAGGTCGAGCGATTCAACTTGGCCCAACAGCCAGCGGCGTTCGTACAGAAGGCTGAGATTCAACAGCTCTTGGCCTCGCAGGGGACGGACTGTCTGCCATTGATCGAGGTCGATGGTCGCATCGTGAGTCAGCGCGAATATCCGTCGCGGGACACGCTAGCCAAGTGGGTTGGCTCTGAGACCGCAATCGAGGCTTTGCAGATGATTAGCGAAGGGGGCGCGTGTTGCAGTTTATCTGGCTGCTGCGGCTGAACAGTCGCAAGCCAGTTGGGCAATCACGAACCAACTGAGCAATCGCAAGCCACTTGATTTTCCGCATTCGCCAAAGGACGTCCCATGAAGTTCCTCGATCAACCCACTCGCAACCTGTTCTTCACCGGCAAAGGGGGCGTCGGCAAAACTTCGTTGGCGTGCGCTGCGGCGATTCGGCTGGTTGATGCAGGTAAGCAAGTTCTGCTCGTTTCCACGGACCCGGCCTCGAATCTCGATGAAGTGCTGGGGACACCGCTCGGGCATCATCCGACGCCCGTCCCCTCGGTGCCGGGACTGTCGGCGATGAATCTCGACCCGGAGAAATCGGCGGCCGAATACCGCGAGCGGATGGTTGGTCCGTACCGGACACAGTTGCCAGCCACGGCGATTGCGAGCATGGAAGAACAGTTTTCCGGCTCCTGCACGCTGGAGATCGCCGCGTTCGACGAATTCTCTCGGCTTCTTGGTGACGCGAGTGCGACGTCGGTGTTCGACCATGTGATTTTCGACACTGCACCGACGGGGCACACTCTGCGACTGCTGACTCTTCCGTCCGCGTGGTCGGGTTTCATGGAGCAGAACACCACCGGCACATCGTGTCTCGGACCATTGGCAGGGTTGCAAGCTCAGCAACAGCTCTATCAGGACACCGTGCATGCGCTGAGCGATCCTGCGATCACAACGCTCGTGCTGGTGACTCGCCCGGAGGTGACGGCGTTACGCGAAGCGGCTCGCACCAGCGGCGAACTCGCGGCGCTCGGTGTGCAGAACCAGCACCTCGTTGTGAATGGCGTGTTTCAGGCCAGCGACCGGTCGGATCGCCTTGCGGTCGCCATGCAGCAGCGAGGCGAAGCCGCACTGGCCGCGATGCCAGACTCGTTGCGGGATCTTCCACGCAGCGCGATTCCGCTGACAACGGGCGGCGTGCTGGGCGTTACCGCACTTCGCGCCTTCGGAACGCAGCCAACGACGGTCGCTGGCAAGAGCGCTTCACCAAAGCTGGACTTCACGATGCCTTCGACGCTGGGGGCGCTGATGGATGGTCTGGCCGCTCAAGGCCACGGTGTGATTCTCGCGATGGGCAAAGGGGGCGTGGGCAAGACGACCGTCGCTGCGGCCGTCGCGGTGGGACTCGCCGAACTCGGCTTTCGCGTTCATCTTTCCACAACCGATCCCGCCGCGCACCTCGCCGCAACGATTACGAGCGACGCGCTGCCGAATCTTTCCGTGAGTCGAATCGACCCTGCGGTTGAAACGAAAAAGTACTCGGCGGAAGTGATGCAGTCGGCTGGTGCTGGGCTTGATGTTGCAGGCCAATCGTTGCTGGCTGAAGACCTGCGTTCTCCCTGCACCGAAGAGATCGCCGTTTTCCGTGCTTTCGCGGAAGCGGTTGCCGAAGGAACGGACCGATTCGTGGTTCTAGATACCGCTCCCACCGGACACACCATCCTGCTGCTCGATGCCGCGCTCGCTTATCACCGCGAAGTGTTGCGTCAGTCGAGCGAGATGCCCGAATCCGTGGCAAAACTTCTGCCTCGCTTGCGCGATCCCAACTTTTCGCGCGTGCTGATCGTCACGCTTCCCGAAGCAACTCCGGTTCACGAAGCGGCCCAATTGCAGCGCGATCTGAGACGCGCCGAGATCGAACCGTATGCCTGGGTCATCAACCAGAGTTTGCTGCCGCTGAACGTGACTGATCCCGTGCTTTGCGGTCGGCAAAGTCACGAAGCAAAGTTCATCCGGGAGGTCATCGTGGAGCACGCTCAACGTACCGCGATCATTCCCTGGCAAATCGAACCGCCGGTTGGGCATCGAGCGTTGAAGCAGCTCATCCGTGCTACGGCCGGTTCTTAGGTGAGTTCTATGCCCACGACGATGCCTTTCCAGCGACGGAGTCGTTTCTAACTCGCCTGATTCCCCGTAACCTGTCAGGCACGTTCACTCTTCGCACGCTTGGGGACAATCGCCACTCATGGAAATTGCGGCATCACAGAAATTCGAAATCGTCGAGCGGTCTGACGAGCAACTACAGCAGCAAGCGGCTAGCGGTGACTTCGTTGCCTTTCAAGAGTTGATTTCGCGGTTCCAGTCTCGCGTGTTTCGTGTGGCTCGGCGGATCGTCGGCAATCAGCACGATGCCGAGGATGTGACGCAGCTGACGTTTCTCAGCGTGATGGACCATCTCGACGACTTCCGTAAAGAGTCGGGCGTGGCCACTTGGATTTTGCGGATTGCGACGAATCACGCACTCAAGGTGCTGCGCAAGCGGCGCGGGTTGCCGACAGTGTCACTGGATGCTCCGGTTGGAGATGCTGAGGACAGCTATGCCACGCTGCCGCATCCGGAGTTCATCGCCCAGTGGCGCGACGAACCGTCGCGGCTGGCTCAGCAGCGCGAGGTGCGGCAGCTGATCGAGACGGCGTTGGAGGAGCTACCAGAGAAGTATCGCGTCGTGTTTGTGCTTCGAGACGTTGAAGGGCTGTCGGTCAAAGAGACGGCCGAGGCGCTGGGGTTGTCCGAGTCCAACGTCAAAGTGCGATTGCTGCGAGCGCGGCTGGATCTGCGTGAGCGTCTGACGCGGGCTCTTGGCGACGAGGCGACGCGAATGTTTCCCAGTCACGACCACGATGGCTGACATTTTTTCGATCAGACTCATTTTGGGTGTAACCTGAGAACGACTTGAGGATCAATCAGAGAGATCCGCTTCCGTTTGCGACCACGTTGCGACGGCAGCCATTCCGAGGACATCAGTCATGACTTGTGAAGAAATGTTGGCCGCGCTGAACGACTACGTCGATGGCGAGCAACTTTCCGCCACCTGCGAGAAATTCGCCCAGCACCTTGCGGGCTGTAACCCATGTCAGGTCGTCGTGGACAACATCCGTCAAACGATCAATCTTTACCAGAATGGCGAACCGTATCCGGTTCCGGCCGAATTCCAGCAGCAACTCAAAGAGTGTCTGCGACAGCGCTGGGAGGCAAAGTTCGGGCCGACGCCGCCCCAAAAATGAGAATTCACACCAGAGGCAACGCTCCCAACGGCGTGCGGGATTGGGTCGAGACAGACCCGATTCCGCACGCCGTTCGCATTTGAGCCAGCGGCTTTTGCAGTGGTTTGGGCTGGCTGTCGTGGATCATCAAAAACTTTGTAACCGATTCGCCGGTCGCGGATCAGTCTTGGTATGAGGCATGCGATGCCTCTCGATTCACAGACGCAACCAACCCTCTCACCAAGGAAACAATCATGGCCATCACCACCATCAGCCCGCAGGAATTGGCAGCTCGACAAGAGCGCGGCGAAGTGAACGACTTGATCGACGTCCGCACGCCGGTCGAGTTTCGAGAAGTGCATGTCACATTTGCTCGCAACGTACCGCTGGATCGGCTGGACCCGAACGCGGTGATGAACGCTCGGAATGGCGCGAATCAGCAGCCGCTGTACGTGATCTGCCGATCGGGCAACCGAGCCAACCAGGCGTGTGAGAAGTTCCTCGCCGCGGGGTTCATAAACATCGTCAATGTCGCCGGTGGCACGCTGGCTTGCGAGCAAGCCGGACTGCCCGTGGCTCGCGGAAAGCAGGCCATCTCGCTCGAACGGCAAGTTCGTATTGCAGCCGGGCTGTTGGTGCTGGCCGGAGCCGCGTTGGGCTACTTCGTGAATCTAAACTGGATCGGGCTCTCGGCGTTCGTCGGTGCCGGACTGGCCTTCGCGGGGATCACAGACACCTGCGGCATGGGAATGTTGCTGGCTCGGATGCCGTGGAATCAGGTGCCGAAAACGTCGGACTCCAAGTCATCGCCTGCGACCACCAACTGCGAATCGAAACCTCGTTCGTCGTGTTGCGGCTGACCGATTCTCGGCCGTCGTTTCTATCCACCCCGTTGCCATTGGAGGAGTTCATCATGAGTTCCATTCATCAAACATCGCAGAGCACGTTCAAGCAGGACGTGTTGCAATCCCCGGTTCCGATCCTGATCGATTTCTACGCGGATTGGTGCGGCCCCTGTCGGATGCTGGCCCCGACCCTCGAACAGTTGTCAACCGAGTTCGCGGGCCGCCTTCAAATCGTCAAAGTCAATGTCGAGGCGGAACCAGAACTGGCAGGACGTTTTCAAGTTGCTTCCATCCCAACACTGGCATTTGTGGTTGGGGGGGAACTTGTCGCGCAAGTGGAGGGGATGCAATCCGAGCCGGTATTGCGCCGAACGCTGACGCGATTGATGGCGGCCACTTCGCACCGGCAGGCGAGTTAGAAATGTGACGTATGCGCGAGTGGGTTCTCATGGCCCGCCAATCGTGAATCAGCGTTGAGTGTTCTGTAAGACAAAAGGAAATTGATCGTGTTCCTGAAATACTTTTATGACAAGTCGCTGGCGCACGCTTCGTACATGATCGGGTGCCAGCGCAGCGGCGAGGCGATCGTGATTGATCCGAGCCGCAGCGTTGATCAATACCTTGATGCTGCCACAGCCGAAGGGTTGCGGATTGTCGGCTCGGCCGAGACGCATATTCACGCCGACTTTGTTTCCGGCTCGCGAGAGTTGGCGGATCGAGTCGGGGCGAAGCTGTATCTGTCTGATGAAGGTCCGGCGGATTGGAAGTACCAGTTCGCCGTCCAACACGCTTCGGAGTTGCTCAAGCACGGCGACGTGTTTCACGTCGGCAAAGTAAGGCTCGATGTGATGCACACTCCGGGTCATACGCCGGAGAGCATCTCGTTCGTGCTGACCGACGAAGGGGGCGGAGCGAATGTGCCGATGGGAATCTTCACCGGCGATTTCGTCTTCGTCGGTTCGATTGGTCGGCCCGATCTCTTGGAGACTGCTGCGGGAGTTGTCGGCAGTGCCGAACTTGGCGCTCGGCAGTTGTTTCAGTCTGTACAGAAGTTCCGGGCTCTTCCCGATCATTTGCAGGTCTGGCCGGCGCATGGAGCGGGGAGCGCGTGCGGCAAGGGTCTCGGCGCGATTCCGTCTAGCACCGTTGGCTACGAGAAGCTCTTCAATCCCGCCTTGCAGTTCCACGACGAGCAGAAATTCGTCGACTACATCTTGGCCGATCAGCCGGAGACGCCGTTCTATTTCGCGGTCATGAAGCGGGTGAACAAAGTCGGCCCGGAGTTGATTCGCAATCTGCCGCCGGTGGATGTCGTCGTTCCGCACGAATTGCCGCGAGTCGCGAGTCAACACCTAGTGATCGACACGACGCCTGCGGCCGAGTTCTCGAAAGCCCACGTTCCCGGCACGATCAACGTACCCTCGGCCACGCTGGTTCAATGGGCGGGGTTCTTCGTCGGTGACGCTCAGCCGGTCTATCTGCTGAGCGATCCGACGTTGTTCGGGGACAACCTCCGCGGTCTCCGGTCGATCGGGATCGACAACGTGGTCGGCAACTTCAACGCCGACATCGTTCGTGAGTCCGGCTTGCGCACCGAGTCGTACTTATCGGCAACTCCGCAACAACTGCGACCCAGGATTGAAAGCGGCGAAGTGAAACTGCTCGACGTGCGGGCTGCCACCGAGTTCCACGACGGACACATCGCCCGAGCCGAACATCGCTTTCTCGGCAAACTGCTTCGCGAGATCAAAGGCATCGACAAGTCCAAACCCGTCGTCGCTCAGTGCCTTGGCGGCGGACGATCCGCCATCGCCACGAGCATTCTGCAACGGGCCGGGTTTGACGTGACCAACATGTCCGGAGGCTTTAGCGCCTGGGAGGCTGCTGGCCTTCCCGTCACCGGCACTCAGTCAGAACGTCATTGACGACAGGCATCCCGGCATAGAACTCAAAATCAGAGAGAGGAGTGAATCGATGAGTACACAACAGCACAACCCTGGTCAGGAATCCGGCCCCGTGCCGACGCAGGCCGGATCGAAATGTGATGGAGAGGCTTGTCGGATCGGCTTCTGTTCCCCATGCCTAGTGGTATGGGGACTGGTGGCCCTATGGCTGGTCATCAACGCCCTGCTGGAGACATTCTCATGACAAACTCCACCGAACGTGACCGAAATGAAAAACTCGGCGACGCAAACTCCTGCATCGCCATCGGAGCCAGCTTGGGAGCCGTGGGAACGGGCACGGCTCTCCTGGCTGGGGCCACCTGCCCGCTGTGCGTCGTGATCGCCCCGGCCTTAATCGGCTATGGCGTCTGGAAGCGATTCGCCGCGAACCGGGAATGCCGTGTTGATGCCGAGCGGAAGGAGTCAAAAGACGGCAAGATCCGCTCTTGATTTCCCCATATCCCAAATCCCAGGAGACCCCCATGACACCCTCAAGCAGTAGAGTCTCACTCATCTTATTGTCAGCGTCGATCATCGGCGTGTTGCTGACCAGTTCACTGGTTGAAGCACAACGGGGCAGCCCGCGTCGGGGTGGCTCGACACAAGGCCCGCTGTTTGGTCGAGGACCATCTTCGGGAAACCCCTCTGCGCCCGGTCATGGTGGTGGTGCGTTGGGGCCAGAGAATCCTAGTCCGCAGCCACTCGCAGTTCGCCCCAGTGCAGGTAGCCCAGGCCACGGAAACGCGGGGGCTGGCAAAGGCGGTCCAAAGGGAGGAGGGAACGCTGATGCGGCACATGCCGCTGACATGAAAGCTATTCAGTTCCTGATGGCGAACCGCGCCAAAATTCGTCGGACCGTCGTGAACCGTCCTGGTGGGGTAGAAACGCTCACTGAGTCCGATGATCCGAATGTCACAGCCGTCTTGGTGTGGCATGTGGAATCGATGGGGCTCCGCGTCAAAGAGCAGCGTCCGATTCACGTCCGTGATCCTCTGTTTGCGGAACTGTTTCGCAATGCGGCGACGCTCGACATGAATGTGGAACGTACCGCCAAGGGAGTGAAAGTCGTTGAGACATCACCGAATGCGTTCTCCGCCAAGTTGATTCAGGCCCACGCCCAAGTGGTCAGTTTGTTCGTGGCGAACGGGCCGCCGGAAATGAGGAAGAACCATGCCGTGCCAAAGTGATCACACATCGTACTCCCTTGGCGTTGGTGGAGAATGTCGGTGATAAGTGTGGTCTCAATCCGATAGATGGACATCGAATGACAACAACACCCCTGTGGATCAGCAAGGTATGTCAGCCATGAGCAACAGCGATCGCAGATGGGCATGGCGGGGCGTGAAGGCCGTTGCGGTTGTGGCCGCGATCAGCGTGGCGGTTTACTGGGTCAGATTTTTGCCGATTCAGGTTCGTCAGCAGCAGGTGGCGCGCGGCGAACTCAGAGCGGAAGTGATGGGTACCGGGACGCTAGAGGCCCGCGTCAAGGCGTCGATGAGTCCGAAAATCTCCGGTCGAGTTCGCGCGATCGCCGTGGACCAGGGAGACGCGGTGTCGAGCGGACAAGTGCTGGTCACACTCGACGACGACGAACTTCAGCAGCAGGTCGAAATCGCTCAGGCCAACCTAGAGACGGCGCAGGCGGCCATTGATCGACTGAAATCCGATGAGGTGCGGGCCGCGGCAACTCTAACCGCCGCGAAGAGCGAACATCAGCGCAACGAAAAGCTCCGAGCAGGAAACACGATTTCACAGTCGGACATCGACAAGTCGGTCGAAGCGTTGGCGGTTGCCGAAGCCGGTGTGGCACGCGCGAAATTTGCGGTCGTCGAGGGGCGGAAGCAACTCGTCGCGGCGGAGAAAACAATGCAATATCACCAGGCACGGCTGGCCGACACGCAGATCACGGCACCGTTTGACGGGCTGATCGTGCGGCGACAGCGGGATGCCGGCGATGTTGCCGTTCCCGGCAGTCCGATTCTGACGCTGATCTCGACCGCAGAACTGTGGATCAGCGCCTGGATCGATGAGACCGAGATGTCACGGCTCAAAGTGGACCAGCCGGCGCGTGTCGTGTTTCGTTCGGAGCCGGATCGCGAGTTCACTGGCAAGGTCTATCGCTTGGGGCGGGAAGCCGATCGCGAGACTCGCGAATTCGTAGTGGATGTGCGAATCCTCGAATTGCCAGCGAACTGGGCCGTCGGTCAGCGAGCCGATGTCTTCATCGAGACGGAACGCAAGCCGGAGGTCACGGTTCTTCCTCCCGGTTTTGTCGTGTGGCGAGACAACGAGCCGGGAGTCTTCCTCAACGCCAACGGCTCCGCAGAATGGCGTCCGTTGGTGCTGGGATTGCGCCGGCACGATATGGTCGAGGTTGTTCGCGGTGTGGAGCCGGGCGAGTTGGTGATCCTGCCTCTCGACGGAAAAGCCACCCTGCGAACCGGCGGAAGGATTCACTCCCGATGAACCTCGCCTTGAAAGACATTCGGCACAACTTGGGGCGATTCGTGTTGACCACGATTGGAGTCGGCATGTTGCTGATGGTCGTCATGGGTATGGCCGGCATTTACCGAGGCGTGGTCGAGGACGCGACCCTGCTGATTGATCGCATCGGGACCGATCTCTGGGTCGTGCAACACGACACGCGCGGCCCCTTTGCCGAGGTGTCGCGTGTCCCCGCAAGCCTCGTGCATCGTGTACGGGCTGTTCCCGGTGTCAGGGACTCCCGCGAGTTCGTGTACCACACAATCCAGCGCGAGCGAGATGGCAAACCATTTCGGATGGCCGTGCTGGGGCTGAGTTGGCCCAGCGACAAAGGGGACTGGGTGCCGCTGATTGCCGGTCGGCCACTCGCCCAAAACCATTTCGAGATGATCGCCGACGTGTCGCTCGGCGTGCGGCTCGATGAACGTCTGTCGTTCGGCAAGGAGACATATCGCGTCGTCGGCATCACGCGGAACATGATCAGCTCGGGCGGAGACGGCATCGCATTTTTCACCGTGGTGGACGCGGAGGCCATCCAGTTCGATTCGTCCGGTGAAGCAGTGCGTCTGGAACGGGCGGCGCGCAAAGGTCGCGGCGAACGGAGCGAAATCGGGACCAAGCTACCGTCCTTGGTCGAACAGGCTGCAAAGCCGTCCGGCGAACTGCCCGCCATCGCCCGGCCTCAAATCAGTGCCGTGATGGTCCAGGTCGCTCCCGGTACGAGCGTAGAGCAAGTTGCGGCCACGATCTCCGGATGGAGCGACGTTTCGGTTCATACCCGATCCGAACAGGCCGAGTTCCTGCTGAAAGGCTCGGTGGACAAGGCCCGCCGACAGCTCGGGCTCTTTCGCGTCCTGCTCACGCTCATCGCAGCCATCATCATGGCGCTGATTCTCTACACGCTGACGCTGGAGAAGATCCATTCGATTGCTCTGCTGCAACTGATCGGTGCTCGCAAACCGGTCATTCTGGGCCTGATCCTCCAGCAGGCACTGATGCTCGGCTTCGGCGGCTACGCGATCGCTTATCTGTTGGGGCAGCGGTTGTTTCCCCTGTTCCCCCGCCGCGTCATCGTGACCGGCGACGACCTGTTGCAGTTGGCGGTCATCGTGCTGGCCATCTCCTTTGCGTCCAGCGTTCTGGGAATCTGGAAAGCACTGCTGGTGAAGCCCAACGAGGCCCTGAGTTAATCCATGAACGAATCACCCGCCATCGAAGCGATCGACCTGACAAAAGTCTACGGCAGCGGAAACACCGAGGTCGTCGCCATGCGCAATGCTTCCATGACGGTGCGACGCGGCGAGGTCGTGGCCTTGCTGGGGCCGAGCGGTTCCGGAAAATCTACGTTTCTGACCGCCGTGGGACTCATCAATCCCCCAACATCGGGTCGCATTCGCATCGGCGGGCATCAGGTTCTGGACGGTCCTCTTGCGCAGGCGAATCTCACCGCGTTTCGTCGGCAGCACGTCGGCTTCGTCTTTCAGAAATCCAACCTGATCCCGTTCTTGAATGCCCGCGAGAATGTTCAGATCGCCCTAGAGTTGAACGATTCGAGTCCGCGTGCGGCACGCCAGCGAGCGCTCGAACTGCTGGAGGAATTGGGCGTGCGGGACCGGTCCGAGAATCTGCCATCGATGCTCTCCGGCGGCCAGCAACAGCGAGTCGCGTTGGCCCGCGCGCTGGCCAACCAGCCGAGTATCCTCCTGGCCGACGAACCGACGGCCGCGCTCGACAGCGGCAACGGGCGACAGGTGATGGAACTGTTCGCGAGGCTCGCGCACGAACATGGCACCGGCGTGATCGTCGTCACCCACGATCAGCGTGCGCTGAGTGTGTTCGACACGATCTACGAGATGGAAGACGGCATCCTGAATCTTCAACCGAAGGAAGCCGTTGTATGAGTGACCTGTTGAGACAACAGACGGAAACCTCTCCATGTCATCGCTGAGTGTGATCTTCGGTGCCTTGGTCGGCTGCTCGCTGGGCCTGACGGGCGGCGGCGGGGCGATCTTCGCCGTGCCGTTGCTCGTATACGGTCTGGGGGTGGCTCCGCGCGAAGCCGTGGGAATTTCACTGGCAGCAGTCGGGGCGACATCGTTCGTTGGGTTTCTGGGACGCTGGCGGGCGCGAAAGATCGAGCTCAGGACGGGGTTGGTTTTCGCTGTCGCGGGAATGCTCGGTGCTCCTGTTGGGTCGTGGTTGTCAGGCCTGATTCCAGAAACTGTATTACTGACGCTCTTCGCAATTCTGATGCTGGTCGTGGCACTGCGGATGTGGAGCAAGGCATCGGAACCGGCGATCGCAGGATTGCCGATTGCCTGCTCGACGGAAACCGCTGATGTGGATGGACCGGCCTGCCGCCGAGATCTCAACGGCAACCTGCTGCTCAGTTCGCGGTGCGCGTGGTTGTTGGCGGCCGTCGGAATTGCCACGGGAGTCCTGTCGGGTTTGTTCGGCGTCGGTGGTGGCTTCGTGATTGTTCCGGCACTCGTCCTGTTCAGCGGCATGACGATCCATCGTGCGGTCGGCACCTCGATGCTGGTGGTCGCGCTGGTCAGTATCTCCGGGATCGGATCGCATCTCTTCGCGGGTCGGACGATCTCGCTTGAGACAACGGCGTTGTTCGTCGTGGGTGGTGTCGCGGGACTGTTGCTGGGGACTGTCGCAGGGCGACGTTTGTCGGGACCGGCTCTGCAAAAAGTCTTCGCAGTGGCCATCGTCGCCGTGGCAATCTTCGTGGTCGTCCGCACGGTTTTCCTATCGTAAAGAGCCGAGTCATGTCACCTTCCGTGCATCATCAAGTCGTCAGTGGGCGGCAGAACGGCAGGCATCACGGTCGCCGCACGGCATGCTGACGGGTCGGGCTTAGATCTTCTTCGGCTTACGGCCGGCAATTCAAAATCCGCTCACCTCCAATCTTCGCACGGGAATCCTCACGATGACTCATCACCTCCGCGTCCTCTGCGTTCTTACCTTGGTTGCCCTCCCGCTCTCCCTCAGCCTGGCGCAGGAGAAGAGCGTGAAGCCGGGAATCAATGATTCGTTTCGCGCCCCTGACCCGAAGGAGTTTCTCGGTCGCTTTGAAGTCGAAAGCCGCGAGGTCTTCTCGCGTCGCAAAGAGATCGTGGCGGCCTGCCAACTGAAGCCCGGCCTGACCGTGGCCGACATTGGAGCCCTTGAACTTACCCACATCTTTGGTTCATTGCGACGAATCCTCTGATGGCGAGTAGGAGTTTGTCGAGGCCGCGCCAGAGTGTGATCCAGCCGGGGTTTCCATCGCGCTTTCTCATGAGGAAGCCGCCGAGGCCGGCGAGGTG
>CAMAYU010000082.1 GCA_945862235.1 Schlesneria paludicola DSM 18645 | reverse complement strand
GACGTGGCCGTGAGAATGAGAAACCGCCGCCACTCTCTCGCACGGCCACGTCGAAGCTCCGTGACCGTGGCACCCCAAATTGAAAAAGACGATGGCCCTGTTGCAAGGTGACTTCACTTGTGTTCGCCCGAAGCATCGACTCAACTGGTCCGTGTCCTCACGGGGAAGTTCGGTTCGTTCGTGTGATCTGTGATTCGGGGAGTCTTCACCGTGTTTCCAGTCGATGGTTTTGGCAATGAGCGTCGGTTTCGAGCCGCCTGGGACGCGGTCGAAATTGTCAGGCCTGTCCGTTACTCGCTCTTCACGTTCGGGGCGTCGGACCTGCCGTACTTTCTCGTCCTGTCGGGGCTGGGCGCGGACAAAACGGTCAGCATCACGAAGGGCGAGGTCAAGATCACGCGGCCGCTGATCATCACGCCGAACAACGCGCAGCCCGAGTTCCAAGACTTCTTCGAGGACTCCGACGACGAAGACCTCGCACAGTTCATTCTCGCGCGGTCGGCGTCGTTCTCGAACCTCAAACTGCAAAACCAAAGTGGTCCCAAACGGATCGTCAGCGACAGCGTGGAAGAGGTCGTCGCGAAGCTCAACAAGCAGCTCGACGATGAGGAAGAAGAACACGTCGCGATTCTGACGGCCCCCCAACCGCTGGCCGGTTTCGCCGTCCTGCGCTACGCCAGCGACCGCATCATGCAGAGCGCGCCGGACAACATTCAGGAACTGCGAGAACGCGGATTCCTGCCGTAGCGCGTGTTGTAGGCCGGCCCCCTTGGTCCGACGAGGTCTCACGTCGTCACGGCCGGACCAAACGAGCGTGTTTCAAAACAAGCCCGACGCGCAAGCGAGGGCTGGACATTCGATGACTGTGAAGCCCTCGCTTGCGCGTTTTGAAGTTGCGATCTTCGAGTTTTCAGCCCCAAAGGGGCGACGCTATGCCACCCCAGGGCGGCGCTCCCGTTGGTCGCTTGCCCTGGGCTGACTTACGGCTGCCCCGTTGGGACGAAAACAACAGAGTGCGCAACTGCAAAAGTTGCGCGTCGGGCTAGTGGTCCGGTCTGCAACCTGACGACTCACTCGCCAGCAGGCAGTTCAAACACCAGCACCTTGCGGTAGCTGATCCCGCCGGCCACTCCGTCCAACACGACGTGACCTTGCGCGGGGACATCACTGTCGAGTGTCGCCTTCAACACGTCCTTGCCGTTGATTGCGACCTGCACCTTGTCGCCTCGCACACGGATGCGGAGCGTGTTCCATTTGCCTTCGGGCAAGCTGGCGTTCAACAGCGGTGGGTCTGAACCAAACAGCGAGCCGGTCGAATACTGATCGACGTTCTTCTGGGCGAGGTCGTTCGCCAGATGAATTTTGGCTCCGTTCTCGAACGGGTTCCCGCGACCATCGTAGCGCAGGTAGACGCCACCCATCGCAGTGGGGCCGGTCACCTTCCATTCGCACGTCAATTCCAAGTTGCCGTACTGCTGGTCCGACTTGAGATACGAACCGTTTGACCGCACGTCGTCGGCCAGGAACTCACCCAACTCACCTCGCTTCCACTTCCGTTTGCCCACTTGTTCCCATTGGAGTTTGTCGTACAGCGTCTCCTTTTCTTTCGCGGCCTGCTTCGCGGAATCGGACGCTGGCGCGACGGCAATGGCTTCATCAAGGAACCCGATCCCGTCCGAGAACTTTTTGCGGGCGATCTCATTCTGACCCTGAATGAGCGATCGCGCGGCGAGCCGTTCGACGAAGCTCTCGCCTTCACCCGAGGCACGTCTCAGCCAGCTTTCCGCGACCTTGTCGAACAGCTTGCCTTGGAAGTGAAGATAGATTCCGCACCGCAACGCCTTGGCCGCGTCCCCCTTCTCCGGTCCCGAGTCCGCCAACACGACCATATCACCGGGCGCGAGGTCGCCGACCTTCTTGACGATTTCTTTCTCCTTCAACTTGAGATGCAGTTCGTCTCCGTCACGGCGGTCGAAGTCGTAACGAGTCCCACCGACGCGGACGGTCGCTCCCGGCTTGAGTCCCTCGACGGCGCGAGTCACATCGCGCCGAAACTCGGCCAAGTGTTCGGCCACTTCGATGTCCCACGTCACCAGCGTGCGGTCCTGCGCGAGAGCCGCGTTGCCCGATGCTTGCTGAGCCAGTGCAAGGGCCGCATCCCCGTCACCCGCCGCCAACAGCTTCGACAACGCGGCCCAGTGAGTCGTGTAGGGGAGCGGCAACGTCAGCGGATCGACGGGCGCTGTGACCGGCTTGGTCATCTTGGCCGAATCATCGTCAGGCTTCGGTTCATCGGACTTCGCAACGACAGCTTTCGCGGCGATCGACTTGCCCACGAACGACCTACCCCACGCGGGGCCGTCGTTCAATCGCACGAGGAACAAATCGCCTCCCGCGCGAGGGTCGTCGCAGTAGAACAGCCACTGCTCGTCCTCCGTCACCCAGAACTGCCGGTGCCGCGTGCTGACGTTGTAGTTCGTTAGCGTCAACTCGCCGATGACTTCGGGCGGACCAAACGATTGCTTGATCGAACCGCGTCGCGCTCGAGTTAGCTTCGTGCCATCAAACGTAAAGTGACGCAAGCCATCCGACGACAGATGCGGGTGATGATCGGGCAACTCGAACTTCAAGGTCTTGCCGAACAGCTTGCGACTTGACGCTCGCACCGCCGCGCGCGACAGCAGTTCGTCGCCCCCTTCTTCGGTCCAATAGAGCCGCAGGCCATCGGTGGAAACTTGCGACGAACGCCATGCGCGATCGGTCTTTTCATCGGTGCGGATGATCTCCTTCTTCTTGAACGGCGCGGTGTTGTTGGTGCGAGTCAGTTGCCAGAGCCGAGCCTTCTCGGGGACCGCGTACACGAGCATCAAGCCGTCCTCCGTGACCGACGGCGATGCGGGGAGATCGGCCCCACTCGATTCCCCCACCAGTTGAGGTGCCTCAAAATCGTGATAGGGCGACAAGCGAGTCGCCACATAAACGCCGCGCAATCCGCCGCGATCGCTCACAAACCAGATCGTCCTGCCGTCTGCTTCGACAAACGGGTCGAAGTCTTTCTCGGGCGAGTTGAGCGACTTCAATTCGAGCGACCTGCCGACGGCGGCTTCAAAGTATGGCGCATTGAGAAGTGGAGTCTCGGCCAGCACGTCGCCTTCATCGAGTGGCGTCTCCACGTCAAACTCGACCTCATCCACGACGGGCACCTCGATGTCGCGCGAGGCCCGTCGCCCGCCCGGCTTCTCGACCGAAATGACCACGCGCCCGCGCGGCACTTGAATCTCCAGCGGAGTCTGCGCGAGCGTCTCTCCCTCACCGCGCACAACATCGGCCCCCACAAACACGAGGCAACCGGGCGGAGTCGAATAGACCTTCAACGACACGAGCAGATTGTCGCGTCCCGGTGGTATGTCGCGCGGATTGACGACCGGCGGTCCGGCCGGCTCCGTGGACGCCACCGACTTGCCATCGGCTCCGCCATTCTCGGCCACCGGCGTGGCCGATGAACCGCAGCCGGAGACGCTCAGCCAGAGCATCGCAGCCACACAGGTTTGCAAGGCGAGTGGCAAGACTTGATTTACCCAACGTAGACGTGTCACTCCGTGGCACGAACCGTTCCCGCCACGGAGTGTCGAGTCTACTTTCTCTTGCCGGTCGCCTAATGAAGAGTTCGCTCGGAGAAGTCGGAAGCCAATCAAAACGCGGCACATAATCGGACTGAACCTCTCATCATGAACAAGTGAATAGACCTCGCGCGGTTTGTGATGAGACATCTGAGCGGGGTGGCGTCAGCCCTCATGGAAAGAACCGGGGGGCTTACGCCGCCCCGCTCAGAAATGTCTCACTTTATCCCGCGTGATGAACAAGTGGCGTGATCCGGACTTGGTGGTCCGGACCTGGGGGGCCGGACTACGGTTTCGGGAACGTCAGGTCCAATTGCCAGCCGTGGAAGTTGGCCACGATGCGGCGTTGGTCGGGATCGGGTTCCAAGCGCGGCACCGCGTTCGACGACTGTTCCTGCGTCGAGTACAGCAGCCGCCCGGTGCGTTTGTCGAGCAGTGTGGCCGAGAGCAGGCTTTGGTTGGAGAACGGATCGGCGGCTCCACCCGCCTGACTCACCAGCAACAACACGGGCGACCGCGCCGGTTGAAGACGATCAAAAGTGACATTCTTCACGGACGTGGACCAGAGCCGCGTTCCCTCCTTGCGCGAGACCGCACAGACGAGGCCATCGAAGGCGTTGATGGCTTCGGTCGGTGATGGTTCGCCGACGAGGACGATGTCTCGATCAGGCTGCCGTTGGACGAATAGCTTCGTGAAGCGACCGGCATTCAGCGCGACCGGCAATTCGGCGCGATACTTCTCGCGACCATCGGCCAGACCGACCACGACCAACCGCGACTGCTCCTCGTGCTCTTCGAGAATCGCCACGTCCCGGTCGTCGATCAGGGTCGCCACGTCCTTCACTCCTAGCGGTCGGCTCCAGACCTCGGCATCTTGCGCGAGGTCACGTAGCACCAGCACGCGCTCGTCGAGCTTCGGATGCTGAACTCCCAGACGCCGCGTCCCGCGTTGCCACAGCGGCGCGTCGTTTCCCTTCCAGCGACGCTTCGCCAGATCGGCACCGTCGAGCGTCCGCAGCAACGTGATGTCGCGCGTGGCATCGGGCTGAATCGACACGGCCGTTTCATCGACCGAGGCGGCCACGGTTCCCGGCAATACGTCCTGTCGCGACCAGGCCAACCGGCCCGTGTCGAGTTCTACCGCGCACAGCCTCTGGCCGACGATGTAGACCGCCAGCTCGTGCGTAAGACCGACCAACTGACCGAAGGCCCGCCAGTTCGAGGCACCGCCTGCCAGGGGAATGACCTGTCCGTTGGGCAGGACACGCACGCGCATCCCGCGCTGTGCAAACATCATTTCGGCGCGAGACATCCCGCTCGTCCGCAGTGTCTGCTGCCACACGGAGCGCGGACCCTCCTCGGAATCGACAGCCTGAAACATCACGAAGTGCGAGCCGAAGTTCAGCGCCAGCCAGCGATCCTGAATATGCAGTTCACTACCACTGACCGCGCCGCGCGTGTTGCCCCCGTTCAGTTCACCGAGTGCCGCGTCGGGTGGAATGACGACCTTCCAGCGGACGCGACCGTCGGTGTCGCGTGCGGTCAACATCCGTCCGCCGCTGTCCGTTTCGAACGACCAATCCTCGAACAGCATCCCGCGTCGAGAGACGACTTCCACCGGCACGACGGCCGGGCCCACATTCGTCTGTTGCTCGGAGACCTCGCGAAGCTTGCGTCTCACGTCGATCGGCCCGGCGGTCCAGACTGATGCCACCGCCAATCGCTTCCGCACGTCATCGCGCTTCAGGAATTGCTCGGCCAAACTGCGACCCGTTTCAAAGCCACCCGATTGATTGTCGAGGCACTTCTGATCTGCGAATTCATCGCGCAGCCGTCCGATCCACGGAAGAGCCTCGTCGATGCGATTCTTTTGAAGCAGATCGTGCGTCAGCCGGGCGGTGGCTTGCGCTGCAACGGTCAAATCGGTGGAGGCCGCGAACCGTTCGAGTAGACGTTCGGGAGGAGCCTTTCCGTCGATTGAGACCGCTTGTGAGTTCAATAGCAGTTGTTCGAAGCGTGGCAATCCCGAAAAGAACCGCAGACTCTGTTCGAGATGCTCGGCTAGTTCCGTGGCCTTTTCCGATACCGCGCGCTGAAGAGCGACAACGACATACTTGGCGATGATCGTGTTGAACACTTCGCGTTCTTCGGGGGAAGCGGCTTCAAACATTTCGGCCAACTTCGCTCGAACGATGCGATCCGTCCGCACCGCGTGGTTCGACGTGATCGGGTCGAGGTCATTCAAAAAACGCGCGGTCTCGGCCATGCGAATCCACTGCGTGAACGCGCCGTGTCGATCGCCAGCGTCCTCCAGCCGCTTGGCGTAGATCCGCAGGAATTCATTCCGCTGTTGAGGATCGTCGGTCAGAGCTTCGAGTTCCGCAGCCCGGTCTTGGACGAGCGCCGCGTTGCCACGCAGTCCCGCCAAGAGCGAGGCTGCGAGGATCGACTTCACGCGCGGATCGGACTGCCGACGGAGTGACTCGCGCAGATCGGCCAGCCCCTCCGCTTCGTTTCCGTGATGCAGTCGCAACTCACCGCGCAATGCCAGCGCGGCCGGCTGCTGCGGGTCGGACTGCAATTGTTCGGCGATCTGCGTCTCGATGTCACGGAGCGGCGCGAACGCGATCAGTTCGCCCGCGCTCTGCGACACGATGGCTCCGGCTCCCGCGATCAGGTTGCCGGGGACGCGGCCGTCCGACAACTTGGTTCGCGCGAGGATGCGGCCCGAGTTCAGATCGACCGTCGCGATCTCACCATTGGCCAGCGGCAGGAAGTAACGCGCGCCGACGCGCACGCCGCGTCCCGCCGATTCGACACCGATGCTCGCGAACGTCTCGACCGGCTTGCCGTCGGCCAGTTGAAAGGCCGCCAATCCGTCGCGTCCCACCAGCACCACGCGGCCGTCGATGACACACGCTGGATAGAGCCATTCGCCGCGCGGCAGGCTCCACAACAATCGGCCGTCGAGCAGGTCGAGACACAGCAGCACATCGGCATCGCGTGGCGTGACGATTGCCCGGCCGTCGGCGATCAGTGGCGAGGCATCGACCCAGCGTGACTTCTCATCGGCGTCATCGACCGAGAGCGATTGGGTCCGGCCGCGACGAAACATCGGAGCCGCAAACTCGACACCGTCCGTGGCCGCCGTCGAAGTGTAAGGATGCCCCCACAACAGCACGCGCCGCACGAGGTCGATCGCGATCACCGCTCCCGTCGAAGTGGGGCAGACGAGAATGCCGTCGGCAAACGAAGGGCTGAGTCCCGACAGACGCCGCAGCGGACTCGATGACACCGGGCGATCGACTGCGACCAAAGTCTGTGACCAGTCGATCTTCACCGCGCCGCGATCGGCCGTCTGTTCGAGGACCAACAACCGCAGATCGCCCTGCACTTCGGCGAGGCAATACAACCGACCGTCCAACGGCAGCGGCGGTCCCAAAAAGAAATGGCCGGACAACTCGACCGGCTTCGCCCCGCGCGGCCCGCCAATTTCCCATAGCATCCGTCCGCCCGCCAAATCGTAAGCGACCAACTTGTTCGCTGCGGCCGGCTCGGCCAGTCCGCGCATGGCATTTGCCGTGGCGTTGTTGTTCGAGGGATCGAGTTCCTCCAGAGCGAAGATCGTCTGTCCGTCGCTGCTCAACGTTCCTGCCGCCGCATCACGGAAGAGTCGCCGCCGCACATGAGCCGACAGCGACGCGCTGACCGCTTCATTCACATCACGCACTTCACCCGCGCGGGTCTCGATGTTGCGGTTGTTCCACAGTCGAGTCAGTGCGCCGTCGGTGAGTGCGGACCGCCAGAGCAACTCGCCCGTGCGGAGCCGAACCGCCGTCACGTCGCTGATCGTGCGATAAACCACGGCGTCGCCCACGACGAGCGGCAGTGCGGCGGGGAACGCGATGCGGCTGTCATCACGCAATGCGGACTGCTCGCGCGCGATCAGTCCTTCAAGCTGTGTGCGTCGTTGCAAACTCAGTTGTGCAGTGAGGACCGGATCGACGCGCTTGGGTTCGGCAGTAAGTGTGGCTCGCGGTGGAAGTTCTCTTCGGAGCAGTGGCTGGATGAGTGCGCCGAGTTCCGCTTTAGCACGATGGAACATCGCCAGATGCTCGACCGACGAGACTCGCCAGCGAGCGCCGCCGACCGGGCTGGCCGGTGCGGCGGACTCGTTGCGCGTCGCACCGCCGCCGGGCATTGCCCACGATTCGACGAGCAACGACGACCGCGAGGACGATCCGACCAGCGCAGCTAACCACGTCGCCGCCTCCTCATCACGAGCAAACAACGCCACATCACGACCACCGATGCGCAGCGAGTTTCCCGGCGCGAGACGCTTCAGTTCTTGCAGCGTTTCCAAACTGCGGTCGGCTCGCCCCGCACGATGCCAGCAAGTGGCGACGTTCATCAAAAACGACGGCGTTCGTTTTTGAGCGGCGACCGGATGGCCCTGCAACGTGTCGAGCAGCAGCGCCGCTTCGAGTGGTCGGTTGCGGTCCGAAGCTCGCGCGGCGAGTAGCACGACGGCCTCGAACCCGGCGGCGGTCAGTGAAAACCGACGAGCCACGGTCGCCACTTGCTCAAAGTCGTCGTCATCCGTCGCGAGGGAAAGTTGGTTGCGCGCGGCTGCTCCATAGTCGAGTTCATACGCGGCGAGACCTTCCTTCGGCAGCTCCCTCAACAGTTTGAGAGCGACCGCTTTGACGCCCCCCTGTCCGTCGCGGTCATCCTGAAAGTCGTCGCCGTCGCGCCGGAACGTTTGTTCGACAAAGAAGTCTTCGTCGCGGTCCAGCACCGACTGCAACAGTTGCACGGCTGGATGAAACTGCTTCGCTGCAATGACACGCCGCGCTTCGTCCAACGCCCGCAAGACCTCTCGCTCCGTCGCCCCACCGCCGCGCGCATCGGCAAGATCGCGATCTGAGTCCTGCGCGCGAACGACCTCCGTCGCGGAGAACACACCGCTCGCCACAACCAGCAACAGCCAAGACCACCACCATGACCGACGCATCGCATTCTCCGCCGGAAGAGGCTCAGAACTCGTAGGCAAGATACTCGATGTACGAAGCTGTTGTCAGGAGTTGGACCATCGCTTCAGAGCCATCCTCCTTTTCAATTCAATTCGACTCGACCCACCTGATGCTGAATTTCTGACGAGCGGCACTCTCTTCCCCCGTGTCCTCGCGTGTTCCCCGTGGGTGCACTCTGAAAGAACCACGGGGAACACGGGAGGACACGGGGAAAGAGTGCGGCTTTAGACCTCACGCAGCCAAGAGTGGGATGTTCGAGTCGCCGTATTATCCGCGAGTCGAGTCGCCAAGGTGGTGGTCGTCGTCGAGGCGTGGCCAAGCGAGCGTGAACCGTGAGCCTTCGCCGAGACGGCTTTCGACCGCGATGTCGCCGCCGTGTTCGCGGATGATCTTCAGGCTGACGGCCAGCCCCAGCCCGGTGCCGCGCGCCCCCTTGGTCGATTCAAACACGTTGAAGATGCGCCCGAGCTGGTCTTCTGGAATCCCAGGTCCGTTGTCCGAGACCGCGACCCACAGCATGTCGGACTCAACGTGCAAGCCAGTCTCGACCTTCACCACGGCGTGGTCGGAACCTTCCACGGCGTCGATGGCGTTGATCACGATGTTCAGCACCGCACGGTGAATGCCCTCCGCGTCGAACGTACACATCGGCAGATTCGTGTCCGGCTGGAACTGAAGATCGACCGCGCACTCCGTGGCGCGGGCCTGCATCAGTTCGATCACGTCGCCGACGGTCTCATTCAGTTGAGCCGGAGCGAGCGCGGGTTTGCGATCCTTGCTGAAGCTCAGCATGTCCATGACGAGGTGATAAATCTTGTGCTGGTTCTTATCGACGACGTGCCAGCCCTTGCGCACGAGGTCTTCGTTGTGATCGTTGAGGCCCATGTCGATCAGGTAACTGCCGCCCCGCACGCCCTGCAAGATGTTCTTGATGTGGTGGCTAAGCGTCGCGATCGTCTGGCCCATCGCCGCCAATCGCTCGGCTTTGACGAAGGCTTGCTGGTAGCGATTGTTTTCGACGGCCAGCGCCGCCTGCCGTCCGATCGCCACGAGCAATCGGAGTTGGTCCTCGCGAAATCCGGCCGCCTTGCCCTGCAACAGCAGCCGGTCGGCGGGCGTGGTGATGTCGAGATACATCACGCCCATCAGTTCATGACGCCCCTGCATTGGAACGCACATGGCCTCGCGAATCCCCGCTTGCAGGATGCTGCGTGCCGGATCGAAGCGGCTATCGTGCTGAGCATCCGCCGTACGCACGCCCTGATTGTTTTTGAGCACGTAGTCCACGATCGTGCGCGAGACCGGCATTCTCGAACCCGGCTCGGACATTCCGCGCTGCCCCGCCACTTGAGGACGGATCTCGCCCGATTGCGGGTCGGTCAGCAGCACGCAGCCACGATCGGCACCGACTGCTGCGATGGTGAGATCGAGGATGCGCTGCAACGTCTGGTCGATCGACACCGACGGTCGCACGACCTCTTCGGCGATGCGGTACAGCACGGTGAGGTTCGACGGAGAACCGCTCTCATCGGATGAGTCCGCCGCTACGGGAAGTGACACCGTGCGGCCATCCATCTGGCTGACGATGCTGGAGTGATCGGCCGGATCGTGCTGATGCAGGAACTGGATTCGTTCGGCCGCCGCTTGCGAAACGCTCTCTCGTTCGACATCGGAGAACAACAGCAGCGTGTGGCCCAACTGAATCTGGTCGCCATCCGCCAACACATGCGATCGCACCGCGACGCCGTTGACCAGCGTGCCGTTCGAGCTGTTGCGGTCGGTCAGCACGAACGTGTCTTTGACTTGCTGAATCGTCGCGTGCAACCGCGAGACTTCCGTGTCGAGAATGCGGACCTCGTTTTGGACGCCACGCCCCATCGAGACGGGACGCTCCCCCAACTGAAACCGCGCGCCCTGTTCGACGCCCTGCACGACGAGTAACGATGCTCTGTTCACGAAGCCGATCCGTTGAGACACCCGCGCGGCACAGCCTTCTCACACGAAGGCCATTGCCAGACAGACGCATCCTATCCGCGCGCCCGGCACCTTGCCCCCCTCGGCCCGGCTTTGCGGGGAGAGGGGCCGGGGGCGAGGGGTCTTGGATCGACTCCAGGGGTTGAACAACGTTGTCTTGCGGGGTTCATCACTAGCCCGACGCGCAAGCGAGGGCTGTACTTTTTACGACGGTTAGCCCTCGCTTGCGCGTCGGGCTCGTTGGTCGAACAACCCTGCAAATCTCAAGCTGGTCGACTACGAGTTCAGTTCGCTGCCGGAGCAGCCTGCGCGGGTGCAGGTTCGGGAGCGGGTGCGCCGAGCAACTCTTCCCACTGCTTGGCTTGGTCTTCGGTGAGGACGGCGCGGAGTTGATCGTCCCAGTCTTTGCGTTTCTGCGCGGCCTCTTCGGGAGACGCTTCGCGCAAGGCGCGTTGGCCGCTTTGACGATCGGCCAAAATCGGACGGAGCTTTTCGCGTTGTTCATCACTCAGGCCGAGTCCCGTCGCGACATCATCCCGTTCGACAGAAGCCAAGCCCGTCTCGCGCCATGTCAGTTGCAACAAACGTGTGAACTGCGGTGCATCGAGGACTTCGCTGACGGACTTCTCTTGCCCTTCGCGCATCGCTTTCATGGCGGCGGGGCGCTCGGCTTCGGGAACGGCTTGCAGCGCTTGGAACCCGCCCCGCGCGGCGGTTTGAAGTTCGGCCAACTTGGCGGTCTGCTCCTCGGTCAGCTTCAGTTCCGCGACGACTTCCTCGCGCTGAGCGATCGCGATCAAACCCCGACCGCGCGGCGCACTCCCTCCACCCGGAGCCGCACCCGGTCCGCCTGCCGCACCGGGGCGACCTGGTCCTCGTCCACCCATGCTAGGCCCACCCATCGGTGCCATCGAACTGAGCGACGGGGGTGGTGTAGAGGCGTGAGCGGCATCACTGCTCGGCGGTGCCTCTCGGTTGGCGGCTTCTTCCGCAGGATCGATCCCGCCGGGAGTGCTAAAGCCCGCCACCAACGGGTCGTCCCCTTCGCGTTCGACGATCAATTGAACTCGATAGTCTTTGAACATGCTGGGCCACTTGAAGTCGAGCTTGTTGTAAGCCTTCCGCTCGTGGGGTGACTTCACCTCTGTGGGCAAACCGGCAATCAGCGCGCGGACCTCGGAGAGCTTCATGTACTTTTCGGTGTCATCGCTCACCATCTTTCTCATGCGGCTGACGGTCGAGTCGTAGCCGTATTTATGGACGGCTTCATAAGCCACGACGCCGAGCATCACGGCGATCCCTCCCCACACGATGACCCGCTCCACAGGATTACGAGGCTTCTTGCCGGATGGAGTCGGCGTTTGGGAAACAGCGTTGGCAGGAAGATCAGACATGACGGGGCCTCACAACAATGACGAGAAGAGGGCACACGCGAATTGCGCGGTGGCAGACTACCTGAAAATAGAGAGTTTGGAATGCAATCCACTCAACGCTTTCAGTCTGCCAGTTCCTGCGGACCTCAGTGGTTGTCAGGCAGAAAAAGACCGCAACCGATGCCACTTGTTTTTCTCCTGCAATTGACAGCGACCGCGAATGGACTAGAGTTGGCCCGCACTTGGGAGTGAAAGCAGTTCAATGTCTAGGCGATGTCCATTGAAGAGTTCGATCACATGCGGGCTGGCCGTCTTGGGCCGGTTGTGCTTGATCGTTTCGCTCTGGCAGGGGCCGGTGCCGATGTTTCATTCGCACGGGACGGATGTCGGCCAGGTGGCGAGTTCTGCTGCTGAGATCGAACACTTAAGCGAATATCACCCGGAAGTACCGGTGAACTCGCACGTCGATTTCGGCTGGCATGTTCACTTCGTGCTGTTGGCCAGCCCGAATGCGGAGGACCCTGAAGATGGCCAACCCGCTCGTGTTCCGTTCTTTGCCCCGTTTGTGACTTGTCAAGCCGAAGCCAATTCGATGGCGTCGCTGTTCATCGAGTGGCAGGCTTCTCCATGTTGGGTCTCGTTTGTGCAGCGAGTAACTCGCGCCGCGCCGGTAATTTCACCGACGACGCCTTCGCAGTTTCTCGGCACGTATCTCGATTCGGTCTCGCTGCGCACGCTGCTGCGTGTGTCTCGCTGTTGATCCAGATCGCGAGCTAGTCGCTGTCGGCCTCTGCCTGTCAGCCGCTCTTCCGTCCGCTACCGGTTTATGCGAACGGGAATTGAACATTGACCCCGTCGGATAGGCTTCCTCGGGGCAGACAATTCTAGCCGATCGGTTTTCTTGGCTGCGCGGACGATCTCAGAGGCTGCCCGAGAACTGGGCTTGCCTCACCAAGTGTCGAAGTATCGCCTGGGGTGCCACAGCCGTGACCGTGGTGCCCTAAAAATAGGCCTTTTCTTTTCGGATAGCGCTCTGATGCGATTGCGCCCGTCTTGCAGATTCCCATCGCTCTGAAAGACGGGCGACATTTGAGTCCTCACGCGGGTTCGTTCACTCGCTCCATAAAAAGGTCAACCTCATGAAAAAACGTTGGTTCACGATCATCGCGGTGTTGGGTGTCGCAGGCGCGTCGGTGGCTGTGTATCAAGCGTGGCAGCCCGCGCAGCACGTCGGGCAATCCGAGTTCGGTGTGGCGCGAGCCGACTCGCCTTCCAAGCCGAAGAGCCACGTCAGTTTGACCGAGGCCAAATGGGTTGCCGCACGGATCGTCATCGCGCCGGTCGAGCGACGCAAGTTGCAGCCGACTCGCACGGTGCCGGGCCGCATCGACTACAACGGCACGCGGCACGTCGCTGTAAAGTCGCCGGTTGATGGACTCGTGCGGAAAATGGCGGTTCTCGTGGGTGCGAGCGTCGAGGAAGGACAGGTCCTCGCCGTGATCGAGAGTCCCGAGTTGGGCGAGCGCCGCGCCGATGTCCTCCAACAGCAGGGCGACCTCGAACTGGCTCGACGCGAACGAGACTGGTGGCAGGAAATACACTCGAATCTCGACGAACTGCTCGCGAAGTTGAAGCGACCGCAGGAGATCGCCGCCCTCGAACGAGACTTCGCCGACAAGCCGCTTGGCGACTTTCGTCGCGACATCTTCTCGGCCTATTCCAAGTTCCGCACGGCCGAGACGATCAATGCCAACTTGAAGTCGCTGTCCGAGGGATCGGTCAGCACGCGTACCGTGCTTGAACAACGAGCGGCTCGCGATGCGGCGTCGGCCGATTTTCAGGCGGCCTGCGAACAGGCTGCCTTCGATTCCAAACAGAAGCTCGGCAAAGCCATCGCCGCGTTTGATGACGAGACTCGGAGGCTGGGCGTTGCCAAAGAACGCTTGATCTGGTGGACGGGTCAGTCTCCCGATGCGTCTGCCGATTCCGTGAAGGACGGATCGCTGAGCACATGGCCGGTGAAGGCACCGTTCGCTGCGACTGTCGAGGAAACGATGGTCGCCACTTCGGAGCGGGTCCGTCAGGGAGACGACATTCTGCTGCTGGCCGACACCACTCGGATGTGGGTCCAAGCGGACATTCGCGAGAAAGACTGGTCCGCCCTGTCGCTGTCTGCTGGTCAAGCGGTCCAGGTGCAGACACCCGCGCTGCCGGGAAAGACGCTTGACGCGACGATTGCCTTCGTCGGCAGGGCCGTGAATGCCGAGACTCGCGCCACGCCGATCGTGGCCGACATTTGGAACGAAGATCTGCTGCTGAAACCCGGTCTGTTCGTGCGAGTTCTGCTGCCCGCCGGTCCGCCGGTCGAAGCCCTGGCGGTTCCCGATAGTGCGCTGGTCAGGCACGAAGGACGCACATTCGTCTTCGTCGAAGTCGGCCCGCGCGATTTTGAAGCCCGCAACGTGGACGTTGGTTCGAATATTGATCCCTGGGTGATTGTCACGTCCGGCCTGACCGCCGGAGACCGGATCGCCACCTCAGGGGCGTTTGTGTTGAAGTCCGAGTTGTTGTTGGAATCGGAAGAGTGAACTCTCGGCACCTCTACTAACCCGACGCGCAAGCGAGGGCTGAACACTTCAATTCTGCGAAGCCTTCGCTCGGGCGTCGGGCTAGTTGTGAACCGTCTTATGTGAAAGATCCCATGCTCTCCAAGCTGATCGAATTTTCGCTGCACAATCGGATGCTCGTGCTTTGTCTGGTGCTGTTGATGAGCGGAATGGGCGTCTATTCGGCACTCGGCCTGCCGATCGATGCGGTCCCCGATTTGACGAACGTGCAGGTGCAGATCGTCACCGATGCCGGAGCCCTCTCGCCACTCGAAGTCGAGATGTACGTGACTTATCCTGTCGAGCAGTCGATGACCGGCTTACCCGAGGTGGAAGAGGTCCGCAGCGTTTCAAAGCTTGGCATCTCCTCCGTCACGGTGGTCTTCCGCGAAGGCTCGAACATTTATCGTGCGCGCCAACTCGTCACCGAGCGGTTGCCCGATGCCATCGAGAAGATCCCCGCTGGTTACGGCACGCCGCGACTCAACCCGCTCACGACGGCACTCGGCGAAATTTTGCAGTTCGAGGTGCGCGCCGAGCACCTGTCGGCGATGGAGCTGCGCACGATCCTCGAATGGCAGATCGCGCCGCGCATGCGCCAGGTGCCGGGTGTCACCGAGATCAACTCGCACGGCGGCTTCTATCAATCGTTCGAGGTCCAGCCCGATCCGAACCGGCTGGCCAGTTTTGGCGTCTCGCTCGCCGATCTCTTTCGCGCACTGGAAGACAACAATTCGACAGCGGGCGGCGGCTATGTTGTCCATCACGGCGAGCAACGCTTCATTCGCGGCCAAGCGTTGTTGAGCAGTGTCGAAGACATCGAGCAAGTCGTCGTGCAGGTCGGCAAGTCCGGGTCGCCCGTGCTGATCCGCGATGTGGCCGACGTGGTGATCGCGCCTCTATCGCGACAAGGCTCGGTCTCGCGCGATGGTCGCGGTGAAGCGGTCACGGGGCTGGTAATGATGCTGTTCGGAGCCAACTCGCGCGAGGTTGTGATTGCCGCGAAGGAACACCTCATCGAGATCGAGCGGACGCTTCCCAAGGGAGTCTCGATCGAAGTGATCTACGACCGCGCCGACCTGATCGAACGGACATTGCACACCGTCGAGAAGAATCTGCTCGAAGGAGGTTGCCTAGTCATCATCGTGCTGCTGGTGATGCTCGGTAGCCTGCGTGCGGGAATCATCGTGGCGCTGGCCATTCCGCTCTCGATGCTCTTCGCCGCAAACCTGATGGGAGTCCTCGGCGTCTCCGCCAGCCTGATGAGTCTCGGCGCAATCGACTTCGGACTGATCGTCGATAGCTCGGTCATCATGGTCGAGAACTGCGTGCGGCGTATCTCACTCAACCGCGAAGGGCGTCCGCATATCGAGGTCATTCGCGACGCGGCCATCGAGGTCCGCAAGCCGACGATGTTTGGTGAGCTGATCGTGGCGATCGTCTACGTCCCGCTCCTCTTCTTGCAGGGCTCGGAAGGGAAACTGTTTCGGCCAATGGCGCTGACGGTCTTGTTCGCGCTGGCCGGTTCGCTGGTGTTGTCGCTCACGCTGATGCCCGCTCTCGCGTCGCTCGCACTGCCGAAGAAGATGGAAGAGAAAGAGATTTGGCTTATCCGCGTCCTGCATCGCATCTATCACCCGCTCGTTCATCGCGTCGTCGCGCATCCAGTCCTGACGGTCATGCTGGCGTGCCTCGTGTTCGCCGCGAGCGTTCCTGTCGCGGCGCGACTCGGAGCGGAGTTCATGCCGCGACTCGATGAGGGAGACATTCTGATCGAAGCCAACCGCCTGCCGAGCGCGACGCTCGAAGACGCATTGCCGCTCGGGACACAAGTCGAGACGCTGCTGCTGAAGTTTCCCGAGGTCAAGACGGTCTTCTGCAAGACCGGGCGGCCCGAGATCGCCAACGACGTCATGGGGGTCCAGCAGACCGACATCTGGGTGATGCTCAAACCGGAACACGACTGGCCGCGGCACAAGTCGCGCGATGAATTGATCGCCGAGATGTCGGCCATACTCACCGACAATGTTCCCGCCACGATCTTCGGTTTCACGCAGCCGATTGAGATGCGCGTCGATGAGTTGGTCGCAGGCGTTAAGGCGGACGTGGCGGTACTGCTGTACGGCGAAGATCTGTCGAAGATTGCTCATTTCGGCAAACAGATCGAGAAGGTTCTGAGCGGGATCGACGGAGCAGCCGATGTGAAGGCCGAACATCAGGCCGACCTGCCGACGGTCCGAATCCAAGTCAAACCGCAAGCATTGTCGCGGTACGGCATCGACGCGGCGCGCGTCATGGAAACGGTGGCCGCTCTCGGCGGTCGCAAAGCGGGGCTGGTCTTTCAGGGACGGATGCGGTTCCCGATCGTCGTCCGCATTCCGCTCGAATGGCGTCAGGATGTGAAGCGACTCGAACAGCTTCCCGTCTTCGCCGCCGATGGCCATCAAATTCCGCTCGGTGAGCTGGCAGACCTGATCGTCGAGGAATCTCCTCCCAGCATCGAGCACGAAGGGACTCGCCGCCGCACGTTCATTCAAGCCAACGTGCGCGGTCGAGACGTGGCGAGCTTCGTGCAGGAAGCGCAGCGCATCATCGCGCGCGATGTGACTCTTCCGACCGGTTACGAGATCAAATGGGGAGGCGACTTTGAAAACCTGCAATCGGCCAGCCTGCGGCTGGCACTCGTCACGCCGGTCGTTTTGCTCATGATCTTCCTGCTGTTGCACACGACGTTTCATTCGGCGCGGCTGGCATCCCTGATCTTCCTCGCCGTCCCGATCGCCGCGTCGGGTGGAGTCTTCGCGTTGGCGTTGCGAGGCATGCCGTTCAGCATCTCGGCGGGAGTCGGTTTCATCGCGCTGTTTGGAGTCGCGGTCCTCAACGGTCTCGTCTGGGTCAGCGCGGCCGAGAACCTGCGCGAAGCGGGGCAGCTCCCGCAGGCCGCCGCCGAAGAGGCCGCGATGGCGCGACTCAGGCCCGTGCTCATGACGGCCCTCGTCGCCAGTCTGGGCTTCCTCCCGATGGCCCTGTCTCGATCCGCCGGAGCCGAAATGCAACGGCCGCTCGCCACGGTCGTCATCGGCGGACTCATCACGTCCACGCTGCTGACGACTCTCGTACTCCCCACGATTTATCCGTGGTTCGTCTCGAAAAGTCGCACGAACGATTGAAGCGAAAACGATCCACCTGTTGATTTCCTGCCGAGGTGGATGCGGACATCGAATGCATGCCGCAACGTGGCGACCGAGGTTCACTCAGTCGCCACGTTGCGTCGGCACGATTCTGGTTTCGACCCATTCTCACCTGCTACCGTCCGAGAACTCTGCTGGCGAGAGTCCTGCCGAAGAGGGCGGCCGAATCGTAGTTGCCAGCCGTGATGATGCGGCCATCGACGATCACGTCGTCGGTGTAGGTGGATGGGTTGCCGTACGCTCCTCCATCGAAGACGGCGGCGGCTCCGTTCTGTTCCATGTGCCAGCGGTAAGTGAGAGACGCGGCCACATTGTTGGTTGGCGACGAGAACGCGGCTGTGGTGACCCGGCGACCGCGGACCGGGCTGACGCCGCCGACTCGTGCCCACGCGAGGTCGCTCACGCCGAGGCAGATGCCGCCGACATATTTGTTCTGGGCGAGAAACTCGTTGATCAGCCGGTTGGCTTGGGTGCGGATCGCGGGCGTGGCGTTGTAAGCCGGGTTGGTATAGGTGCCGGTAAACGCAAACTGGTACTGGCTGGCTCCCCAACCACCGACGAACACGATCGTCGAATAATCCGCCGACCGGGCGCTGGCCAGATCAATGTCAGGCATGACCTGCCCGCTCGCGCTCCCCTGTCCCGAGTTGGGATGCGGCATCGACATCTGCCTCCGACCCGCACCCACGATGACCGGAATCCCCGCCGCTTCCAGTTCGCGGCGCGGCGTACCGTACTCGGTGTAATAGAAATCGTTGTTCGGGATCACGATCAACGCGGGGCGTTGAGTGTCGTTGTCGGCAATAGTCACGGTGGCCGCCTTGGCGGACCCCAGCGTGTAAGCCGCGTTGGTGGCCAGCGTCACGATGGCCGTCTCGTTCCCTTCCACGTAGACATCATCGATCGGCCGGATGGTGACCGTGGCCGACGTTTGTCCGATCGGGATGACCACGCTTCCAGTCGGTCCATCGTAGTCCGTACCGATCATCGCGGTACCGCTGCCGGTGTAGCGAACAGTCAGCGCCGCGGTTGTGGCTCCTGTGCGAGTGATCCGCAACGTTCCCGGATCGCGGTTTCGTTCGGCCGCAGCGGCATCAGCCGCGGCGATTGTCACTGTCGGCAAACTTTGGGCGAACAGAGTGCCGGACGTGACTAGCGCGGCTGCGGCTAGCAAACAACAGGTGGCCAAAGTCCCGAAGGTTCTCAGTCGATTCATGAAGCGTGGCATGGCGTGGTCTTTCTGGTCGAAATGAGTTGTGAGACGGCCCGTCAGAAGGAGGCTCGTCAATCAGCTCGGCCAAGTGACACGCGGTTCACATTTTTTTGCGAGTTCCCCGGCGAGACGGGCAGTCGAGGCAGAACTTGGGGTAGAGTTGACGTTGCCGCCAAAAGTAGTCTTCATCGCTCCGCGTGAAGTCAGCCGAGTCACCAGCGACCCGGATACGCAGGAAACAGGGTTATTCCGCGTTCGGCACTCTTCACGCGGAGCGATGAAAGCGACTCAGCTCCCGTTCGCTTCTCTCCTCACCCTCTCTCTCAGGCTGCCGCCGATGAATCCGGATGCGACCGTGACTCAATGGATTCACCAGCTCAAGGCGGGGCGTTCGTCGGCGGTGCAGAAGTTGTGGGAAGGCTACTTCGAGCGCATGGTCCGGCTGGCGCGGCATCGGCTGGCGGAAGGGCCGCGCGCGGCGGCGGATGAAGAGGACGTGGCCCTCAGTGCGTTCGACAGTTTTTGTCGAGGTGCCCAGGCAGGGCGGTTTCCTCAACTTGTCGATCGCGATGCGCTGTGGCCGCTGCTCGTCGCGATCACCTCGCACAAGCTGATCGATCTGAAACGGCGCGAAGGCCGACAGAAGCGCGGTGGCGAGTGGAAGCGGCTTGGTGCGGACAGCGGTGAGAACTCGGTGACCGCGCTGGACGAACTCGTCAGTCGCGAGCCGACGCCCCAATTCGCCTGTCAGATGGCGGAGGAGTTTCGTCGATTGCTGGATGTCCTTGCCGACGAGACACTGCGGTCCATCGCCGTCTGGCGTCTGGAAGGATACGAGATCACCGAGATCGCCACGCGGCTGAACTGCGTTCCGCGCACTGTGCTTCGCAAGCTCGATCGCATCCGCACGATTTGGTCGGAAACGACGGAGCAAAAATAGATGAGGATCGCTCATCAGGTAGGGTGCGTGTTTCAAAACTAGCCCGACGCGCAAGCGAGGGCTTCGCGTGAAATCAAAGCGAAGCCCTCGCTTGCGCGTCGGGCTAGTTCTTCGTGCCCGTTCCATCGCGTCCCCAAGAAGCAATTCGCCATGAACACCGAACCCGACTTCTCTGAGTTGTCTGCCGAGGCGCAGGGTCGCGTCGATGACGTTTGCGATGCGTTGGAAGCGGGTTGGCAGAAAGTGGTGACTCGCGCGGGAACGGGTCACGGAACTTCTGCGGGTTGGCCAGAGATCGACTCGTTCGTGGCAAACTTCTCGGGTCGCGAGCGTGTTGCCGCTCTGCGCGAGCTGGTGCCGATTGATGTCTCGTACCGCCGACAGTGTGGCGCACCGATCGCGATTGGGGACTACGCGCGGTTCACGGAACTCGACTCGGAATGGCTGGCCGACATCGTGTTGGATCCCGACGGCGCGACGCGACGGCACCCTGTTCCGAGCAGCGTGCCGTCACAGCCCGCGCCCAAACCGAAGCTGCCGCCGCCGACTTGGGCGGTGTTTGTCGAGCGGCTGGTGAAGAGCGGTGTCTTCGACCGGCAGACATTGGATCGCGAGATCACGTCGGTTCCGCAGGGCGATTCCACGGCGGCCACACTTGGCGAGCGACTGGTCTCGCGCGGGCTGCTCACGCCGTTTCAATTGGACAGCCTGCTGCGAACGGCCAAGCCGGGGTTGGTACTCGGCGAGTACGTCATTCTCAGTCCGCTCGGTCGAGGTGGCATGGGGGCCGTCTACAAAGCGCGGCATCGGCGCATGGACCGCCTCGTGGCGCTGAAGGTGCTGCCGTCGTCGGCCGCTCACGATCCGCACGCGGCCAGCCGGTTCAGTCGCGAGATTCGCGCGGTCTCACGGCTGTCGCATCCGAACATCGTGGCGGCTCACGATGCGGGCGAAGACTCCGGCGTCGCTTATCTCGTGATGGAGTGCATCGACGGCACCGACCTCTCGTCGTGCGTGCGAACTCACGGCCCGCTCAGCGTGGCTCACGCGGTCGAAAGTGTTGCTCAAGCCGCCGAGGGATTGGAGTACGCACACCGACAGGGAGTCATCCATCGCGACATCAAGCCGTCGAATCTGATCCTGTGCCATGCTCCCGTGGAAGTAACCGACGCAACCGGTCAGCCGGGTGGCAATGAGACATCCGAGCGGGGCGACAATGAGGCACCTGAGCGGGGCGGCGTAAGCCCCCCCTGGCTCTTGGGCGTAAGCCCGTTTTGGAAGAACCAGGGGGCTTACGCCGCCCCGCTCAGAAACCTCACACGGTATGCCATGTGAGGGATAACTCGGATGATGCCACTCATTCACCACACGCCCGCGCGCCGTCGGCGCTACGAATCAAAGTCCTCGATCTCGGACTGGCTCGGTTCAGTGCCGAGGCACTGACGCCGCAGGAAGGTTCCGCGTTGACTCGCACCGGCGTGATGTTCGGCACGCCCGAATACATGTCGCCCGAGCAGGCGGTCAGCGCGAGTACCGCCGACGCGCGCTCCGACATTTATAGCCTTGGCTGCACGCTCTACTTCCTGTTGACCGGCCGCACCGTTGTCTCGGGTCAGAGCTTTTTGGAAATGGTGATGGCTCACCAGCTCCAGGCCCTGCCGTCGTTGGTGGCCGCGCGCGATGATGTTCCTGCCGAGTTGGAGCAGGCCTTTCGACGCATGACCGCGCGGCGGGCCGATCAGCGGTTCGCCTCTATGCTGGAGGTGCGCGACGCGTTGCGCGCGATTCCCAGCGACCGCCTCTCGCAGGTGCCGGGTGCCGTGACGCCTACGATCAACGCGACGACGACTCCCGCGCACGCAGCGACTGTGGGCCACGCGACCTCGACCGATTGGCTGTCTCCGCTGGAGGCGGCCGATCAGGGTGGAGAGGCCACCGTACTCTTCACGGATCTCGAGTCGACCGCCACGAATTTCCAACGTCGCTCGACTTCAGCTCGGTTCATCGCGTGGGCGAAGTCGAACCGGTCGGTCTCGATCACGCTGGCCGCGCTGTTGGCCTGCGTAGTGATCGCGGGCGTCGCGGGGTTGTGGACAGGATTCGGCGATCAAAACCCGACCGCACAACAGCCAGACTCAATGAAGCCGCCTGCCGCGCCGCAACGGGTTCCGCGCCCGGAGCCACTGCCGTGTCCCGCCAACAGCACGCTCGTGCAGCAACGCCAGCGCGAATGGGCCAAGTACCACGGTGCGGAAACCACGATCACCAACAGCATCGGCCTGATCTTGTGCCTGATCCCGCCGGGCGAGTTCACGATGGGGACATCCGATGCGGAACTGAATGCCCTGTCAGACTTGGGTGTGCCGCGGTACGAGATTGCGCACAGCCGCGACGAACAGCCCGCCCACCGTGTCCAACTGACCAAGCCCTTTTGGATCGGACAGACCGAAGTCACCGTGAGTCAGTTCCGCCGGTTTGTGGAAGCGGAACACTTCGTCACCGAAACGGAGCAGACGGCCGGATACGGACTCGTCCAAAATCAGTGGGTGCTGCGAAGCGGCTTCAGTTGGAAAGAGGTGGGCGAGGCCACGCTCACCGACAAACATCCCGCCTCGAACATCACTTGGAATGATGCGGTCGCGTTTTGCGAGTGGCTGTCGCGACACGAATCGCGCGAGACCAGCCAGAGCGTCCGCTACCGCCTGCCGACCGAAGCCGAATGGGAATTCGCCTGCCGCGCCGGGACAGAGACTCCGTGGTTCTTCGGTTCCGATGCCAGGGTGGCCCGCGATTACGCCATCTCAGCGGGAAACTCGACCAGGCAACTGCAACCGGTCGGCTCAAGACTCGAAAACCCGTTTCACCTGTTCGATGTCTTGGGCAACCAGGCGGAGTGGTGCCAGGACTGGTTCGCCTCCTACGGCAGTGCGGACGGCCTCGTGACCGATCCCACCGGGCCGCTCAACGGCCAAGAGCGAGTCCAACGGGGAGGCAACTTCGGCGACCTGCCGCCACGCCTCCGTTCCGCCGCCCGCCAAAGCCGCCCCCCGTCCTCACCGCGAGACGGCAGCCTGCGCGTCGTCCGTGAAGTGGATACAAAGTGAGCGACAAAGCAGAACAAACCGTCAGGGATCAGTGTCATATGGAAAATCAAACTCAAACAACGACCCCTGACCCTTTGTTTTTCTGCGCTTGAAGGCATTCGACTGGCCTTCTGGGAAGAACCCACCGCAGTACGTAGGACATTGGACAAACGACTTGGTTTACAAGAGGCTCGCCCCCGGTGTGCTCGACGAACTTCGCAGCAAGACGCCAAAAACGCCGCGAGCGCATCGCACGGGTAGATTCCATCAATGGCTCACGGATGACGTGGGGCATCCGAAACTTCAGGAACACATTTCCACAGTGTTTGCATTGATGAAGTCGTCCGATGACTGGGAGGACTTTCACAAGCGATTGAATCGCGCGCTCCCGGTATTCAAGCCAATGCCATTTCTGGAATGGGCAGAGAAGAAAGAAGCGGCAAAGCAGAGTTGTCCTGAATGATGCCCGCTGGCTTGTTAGTGGGCGAGAAGATGGCTCGCGATCTCGTCAGGCATGTAATTTGGCGCGCCGGTGCAATCAGAAAGCTCGTTCAGCCACTTCTGAATCATGCTGTCTGGGATTCTGTTCATGTTCAGCAACCGAACAGCATCCCCATCAGCAATGCCCCCCATCCCGGTAGGCGAGAATGCCTTGTGGCAGGTATCGCCCAAGCATACGAAATGCAGGCATCGCGGGTCCCACGTAACGGTCCTGCTGTCACAGCACGGGCAGAAGTACAACATCGGCGTCCCTACCTTATTTGTTTGAATACGTGGCTGAAGGAGCGAGACTTGAAGCCATTGAATGGCTCCACTGTGACGCCATTTTTTTCAAGGAATCCGAGAGACTGCTTGACAGGATACGCCTCGACGTAAACCACCCTCGCAATCTGGGCATCGACGATGTACCTCGCACATTGGAAACACGGGAATGTCGTGCAGAAAAGGGTTGCCTTTGCCGCAGACCGATCACCTAGCGACCGAATGGCTCGCTCTTCAGCATGAATTGCTGTGCATATCTCTATGTTTCGGCTTGGGAACAGGCGGGCCTTCAGATTCTCGTGGCACTTTAAACAGGCATAGGGTCTCACGAGTGGGCCTTGTTTTGTGCCACATTTCGGACAGTACACTTCGGTGAGCGACTCGATCGATTTGTGCATTTCAGCGTCTTTGTAGCAGTAACCAAGACCCGTCTTGCAAGACATCATTGGAACCGGATTCTCGTTGAATCCAGTCGAAAGTGTTATTCCATTTTCGGCAACAATTGCCGCTCCAACAAGCCTCTTCATGCACGCAGATTGATACGACTGTGCATACGCCACAGCCATTGCGACTTCTTTGGGGGAAGCAGCCCGGACGCTACAGTTAGCGTCGTATTCGTGTGCTGCTCGCATCAATGCAATGTCTGTTTCCAGTTCACGCCAGATTTCCTGACGCTGCGTATCTTTCGACCCCTTGTCGATCTCATTGAGAAGAACGTAATCAGCGAATTGAACACAAGCATCAACCTGTTGTCCGTGCGGTATATCCTCTTCAGTGTCGCGGCCGTCGTCGCGGTCGAAGTCATACTCGTGGCCTTGATACTCTGCCTTGACTCGCCCCCATCTGGTGCAGGGCCAGCGCGCACACTGGGTGGCTATGGCGAGATGGGCTGCTAGCGCGATGTTGATTTACTTTGTAATAGAGTCGTCCGTGTCGTCCGGCTGATATCCGCGAGCAGGGAGGCTGTATTGTGAATGAGTTGATGTGTGTGCGTCTG